>JANQMQ010000240.1 GCA_028279995.1 Candidatus Phaeomarinibacter sp.
CGTGATCGCTGCCGTAAGCGTCGTCTTGCCGTGGTCAACGTGACCAACCGTACCAATGTTCACATGCGGCTTCGTGCGCTCAAACTTTTCCTTGGCCATCTCTTCTGTCTTCCTCTGATGGGCCGCCCAGTGAAGCAGGCCCCGTCTTCGTCATTGATTATGCGTGTTACCGGCTAGGCCAGCTTCGCGCGAACTTCGTCAGACACCGCCTGCGGCACCTGTTCGTAATGATCAAACTGCATGGTGTACTGCGCACGGCCCTGAGACATTGAACGCAGCGTGTTCACGTAACCAAACATGTTGGCCAGCGGCACCATCGCGGAAATGACGGTGGCGTTGCCACGCGCCTCTGTGCCTGAGATCTGCCCGCGACGCGAGTTCAGATCGCCGATGACGTCGCCCATGTAATCTTCCGGCGTCACAACCTCGACATTCATGACAGGCTCGAGAAGAACCACACCGAGCTCGTCACCTGCTTCGCGGAACGCCGCCCGTGATGCGATTTCGAAGGCCATGATGCTGGAGTCAACATCATGGTAAGCGCCATCAATCAGCCGGACCTTGAAGTCGAGCATAGGGAAGCCGGCAAGCATGCCGTTCTCGCGAACGCTTTCGATACCCTTCTGAACGCCCGGGATGTATTCCTTGGGAACAGAACCACCAACAATCTTGCTTTCGAACTCGAAACCTTCACCCGGCTCGCAAGGGGCGAACTCGAGCTTGACGCGGGCGAACTGACCAGAACCACCGGTCTGTTTCTTGTGGGTGTAGTCCACGGTGGCGGGCTTGGTGATGGTCTCGCGATAGGCCACCTGTGGTGCGCCTACATTGGCTTCCACCTTGAACTCGCGCTTCATGCGGTCCACGAGAATGTCGAGGTGAAGCTCGCCCATGCCCTTGATAACCGTCTGGCCGGACTCTTCGTCCGACGTCACACGGAAGGACGGGTCTTCCTGCGCCAGACGTGACAGCGCAAGACCCATCTTCTCCTGGTCACTCTTGGTCTTCGGCTCAACGGCGACTTCAATCACCGGGTCCGGGAACTCCATCCGCTCCAGGATCACCGGGCGGTTCGGATCACACAGGGTGTCCCCTGTCGTGGTGTCCTTGAGACCCGCAATGGCCACGATGTCGCCAGCAGATGCTTCCTTGATGTCTTCACGACTGTTGGAATGCATAAGCAGCATACGACCGACACGCTCGCGCTTTTCCTTCACCGTGTTGAGCACGGAAGATCCAGTTTCAAGCTTGCCGGAGTAAATGCGTGCGAAAGTCAGCGAGCCCACGAAGGGGTCATTCATGATCTTGAATGCAAGAGCGGCAAACGGCTCATTGTCATCAGACTTACGGTCTGTCTCTTCTTCCGTCTTGGGGTCGATACCCTTGATGGCGGGCACGTCCAACGGAGACGGCATGAAATCAACAACAGCATCCAGAAGCGGTTGAACGCCCTTGTTCTTGAACGCGGTGCCACACAGGACCGGCACAAACACCTGATCAATCGCACCCTTGCGGATCAGAGCCTTTAGGCCGGCCTCATCAGGCTCATTGCCTTCGAGATAGGCTTCCATCGCATCGTCGTCAGCTTCAACAGCTGTTTCGATAAGCTTGGAACGATACTCATCGGCCTGATCCTTCAGATCAGCCGGGATATCCGTGTATTCATACTCGGCGCCGAGGCTTTCATCCTTCCAGATAACCGCCTGCATTTTCACCAGGTCAACTACGCCCTGGAAATCAGCTTCGATGCCAATCGGCAGCTGGGTCACAAGCGGGGTCGCACCAAGACGATCTACAATCATGTCAACGCAGCGGAAGAAGTCTGCACCCGTACGGTCCAGCTTGTTCACGAAGCACATGCGCGGCACGCTGTACTTGTCTGCCTGACGCCATACGGTTTCAGACTGAGGCTCAACACCAGCGACACCGTCAAACACGGCAACCGCGCCGTCGAGCACACGCAGGGAACGCTCAACTTCAATGGTGAAGTCCACGTGGCCCGGTGTGTCGATGATGTTGATCCGGTGATCGTTCCAGAAGCATGTCGTCGCAGCAGACGTAATCGTGATGCCGCGCTCCTGCTCCTGCTCCATCCAGTCCATGGTGGCGGCACCGTCGTGCACTTCACCAATCTTATGGGAGCGGCCCGTGTAGTAGAGGATACGCTCCGTCGTCGTCGTCTTACCGGCATCGATATGAGCCATGATGCCGATGTTGCGATAGTCTTTGAGCGGTGTTGTGCGCGAAGACATGAGTGAAGCCTCTAAAACCTAAAATTCGATACGAACAAAGTCGGGTAGCCGGGGGACTACCAGCGGTAGTGCGAGAAGGCACGGTTGGCTTCCGCCATCCGGTGCGTGTCTTCGCGCTTCTTGATGGCAGCACCCCTGTTGTTGGCCGCATCAAGCAGCTCACCAGCCAGACGGTCTGTCATCGTCTTTTCATTGCGGGCGCGGGATGCCGAGATAACCCAGCGAATGGCCAGCGCGCGGCGGCGCTCGGGCCGAACCTCAACAGGCACCTGATACGTCGCACCACCAACGCGGCGGGAGCGCACTTCCACAGCAGGCATCACATTGGTGAGCGCATCGTGGAACATCTGAACCGGGTCCTGGCTCGTCTTTTCCTGCATCTGGTCAAAGGCACCATAGACGATGCGTTCTGCCGCAGATTTCTTGCCGTCATACATCAGGCAGTTCATGAACTTGGTAACCACCTCGTCGCCAAACTTGGCGTCGGGAATGATCTCGCGTTTTTCGGCGCGGTGACGTCGTGACATTCTCTAAACTCCGCCCTACTTCGGCCGCTTGGCGCCGTACTTCGAACGGCGCTGCTTACGGTCCTTGACGCCCTGGGTATCCAGCACGCCGCGAATGATGTGGTAGCGCACACCGGGAAGGTCCTTCACACGACCGCCGCGGATCATCACCACGGAGTGTTCCTGAAGGTTATGACCCTCGCCCGGGATGTAGCTTGTTACTTCAAAGCCATTGTTGAGGCGCACACGCGCAACCTTACGCAGAGCCGAGTTCGGCTTCTTCGGGGTCGTCGTATAGACACGGGTGCACACGCCGCGCTTCTGCGGGCAGGCTTCCATGGCCGGCACTTTGGTCCGCTTGAGCTGCGGCTGGCGCGGCTTGCGGATGAGCTGGTTAATCGTCGGCATAAGAGCTTTTCGACGCCTTCTCTGACTTGCAGCCCACTTGATTCGGGCTCTTGAACCAATTCCCTGCCGAAGACGGCAGCGAAAAACCTGTCTTTTTGAAGAAAACCTTAAAACACGTCGCCGGAATGCGAATCAGCGCGCCTCGCCAGACCAACCCACTCATCTGCAGGTGTTCCAGCGGCACGCCAAACTGAGCCAGTCGGACAAATTCCGAAAGGCCCAAAAACGCAGAGGAACCAGAGGGTTAGCCCCAGTTCATGCTCCGGTAGAGTGCTCTTTGGCTTTCTTTGACACCGTTTAGGCCGGGGCTGAAGCCACCTGAATCGCCTACTGCTTGCCTCAAAAAGTTGGCGGAAACTAACTATCCGCCCCCTGTACGTCAAGGCATATCCTCATGAAACGGCCTAGAAATCTCGCATTTGCAGCATTTATCTGGCCGCACCCGACTCACGCGGCAATGCGCACCCCGCACGGTCGCCAAAAAGCCGCCGCGTAGCAGGGTTTGCACACACCCGCTCGATCATTTCCGCGCCCTGCTCGTCTATCGTTCTGCCGAAATGCTCAAGCAGTTCATAGCAAATGGTGATCTCAGCAACCCGGTCATTGTAGTAAGCGTCAGGATTACCTGGACAGCGCGCAAACCGCAGCAGAATGTCTCTAGGCCAATCCAGCCGGGCCGATATCTCTGTCGCCAACCGTGAAACCATGGTTGACCGCTTCAAAAGCCGCCTCATCTGCTTTTGCGTGTCGGTCACAGGGTCCTCAAACTCCAAGACAATGCCAAAACCCGGATTCCGGGTTTCCTCGTTCCGCCCATAGGTCTCAAGGACCCATTGCATGGACCGCCGTGACTGCTCGAACATATCCTCGCAGACAAAGCCTCGTTCTGCCGGCAAAGCGTCGGTATCGAGCAAATCCGGCAACGCCTCGGGATTGGACCCGTATACAAGGCACACGATGTTGTAGAAGCGTTGAATCGCAAGGGAATGCACGTCCCAATAGGCGTGCTGGTCGCCGGAAACTCCGCCCTCACCCTGCCACTCGGCAATCCAGATTTCGGCGGCCATCAACAGGAGTTCTGCCTGTCGGATATCCGCTTCGACCCGGTGCCCATGAATCATCGACATCGTTGCAACGAAGTCAGCCGTATCTTCCTCCATACCAAGCACCGGGATATCAAACTGATCTATCGCCGCGTGCCCGATTTCATGAAAGATCGTGAATTCCGTGTTGGCCAAGATGAATGTTTCGCGGAGATCATCATCAAGTGCATTCGCTGACGCCAGGGCTTTCGTCACTGCTCCACTCATGATCAGAGCGGCAATCACAATTCCTGCAAATCGCAGCATAGGCTGCTCCCCTTAACCGTCCAGTTCATGCAAGAGCATCTCACTCAGCAACGCATTTGCAACAAGGCTTGATGCCGCAAGAAGAAGGGCCGCAGTACATGTGTACCACGGCCCTTCAATCTCCTGCCTGAAGTAGGTTGCTTAGGCGACTTCACCTGCCTCTTCAGCAGCACCCTCTTCAATAGCCGGTGCTGTCACACCACGGCTGTCCATGATCGTCTCATCACGGCCGGCCGCTTCGTGCTTGAGGCGGTTGAGGAGTGCGCCCGTGCCTGCCGGGATGAGCCGGCCCACAATGACATTTTCCTTCAGGCCGATCAGGTGATCCTGCTTGCCATTCACGGAAGCATCCGTCAGCACGCGTGTTGTCTCCTGGAACGATGCAGCTGAGATGAATGAGCGGGTCTGCAGCGATGCCTTGGTAATACCCAGCAGAACCGGGTTGCCTTCAGCGGGCTTGCCGCCTTCGGCGACCACCTTTTCATTGATCTCATCAAACTCGACCCGGTCAAGCTGCTCAGAACCCAGCAGGTTCGTATCGCCCGGATCCGTCACTTCAACTTTTTGCAGCATCTGGCGAACAATCACCTCGATGTGCTTGTCGTTGATGTTCACACCCTGCAGTCGATAGACCTCCTGGATTTCATTGACGAGGTAACGTGCAAGCTCCTCGACACCTGAAACCGCCAGAATGTCATGCGGTGCTGGGTTGCCATCGAGGAGGTACTCCCCCTTTTCGATGAAGTCACCTTCACGCACGGTAAGGTGCTTGCCCTTAGGAATGAGGTATTCCGTCGGCTCCTCGCTCTCGTCTTTCGGACGGACCACGATACGGCGCTTGTTCTTGTAGTCGCGGCCAAATTCAACAATGCCGTCTGCTTCCGCAATGACAGCATTGTCCTTGGGTCGACGGGCCTCGAACAATTCAGCCACACGCGGCAGACCACCAGTAATGTCACGGGT
>JANQMQ010000248.1 GCA_028279995.1 Candidatus Phaeomarinibacter sp.
ACCCCCATCGGCACACCCAGCAGCTTGCCGCAGAAATGGTCCTCCAGCCCGGCCCGCGTGATCTGCTTGCCGTCATAAAGATATTCAGGACCGATGAATCCAACGACAGTATTGGTCAGGAACGGGTCAAACTTGCGTGCCACAGCGTAGGCCCGCGCCTCTACCGTCTGCTGGTCCACCCCATGATGGGCATCAGCGGACAGGGCGGCTCCCTGCCCGGTTTCAAAATACATGACATTGTTGCCGACAGTGCCACGGCCTAGAGCCTCAGCCATGGCCTGCGCCTCTGCCAAAAGATCAAGTGAAATGCCGAAGCTTTCATTGGCCACCTGGGTTCCTGCAATGGACTGAAACACCAGATCAACCGGCGCACCCATCTTCATGGCCTCAATCGCCGTCGTCACATGCGCGAGCACACATGACTGTGTAGGGATGTCGAACTTTGTGCGCACCTCTTCAATGAGATGCAATAGGGTCACCATCGCCTCCACACTGTCCGTGGCCGGATTGATGCCGATAAGCGCGTCCCCACAGCCATACATCAGGCCATCCAGAATAGATGCGGCAATGCCCTTTGGGTCGTCGGTTGGATGGTTCGGCTGCAACCGCACTCCCAGCCGCCCTTCCTCACCAAGAGTGGACCGAAAGCCGGTCACCACACGGCACTTGCGCGCAACAGCGATCAGGTCCTGATTGCGCATCAGCTTTGACACGGCAGCGACCATTTCCGGCGTGAGGCCGGGCGCCAGGCTCGAGAGCACCTCCGGCGTGGCCTCATCCCCCAGCAACCAGTCACGAAGCCCACCAACAGTATGATGTCCAACCGGAGCAAACGCACTGGCGTCGTGATCATCAATGATCAGCCGCGTGACGTCATCACGGTCATATGGAATGATGTGATGCTCGAGAAAATCCGTAAGTGGCACATCGGCCAGTGCAAAACAGGCCGCAGCACGCTCAGCCTCGCTCGCAGCCGCAAGCCCCGCAAGCGCATCCCCGGAGCGGAAAGGACTTGCCTTGGCCAGCAGCTCACGGAGTCCGTCAAAACTGTAGACCGTCCCGCCAATGACGTGCCGATACCGCGGCAAGCTCACCCCCAATATACCATCAAACCAGCCAGCTAACGTGGCTGGATAGTGATCTTACAGGCTACAGGGAGACCTTGGAAATTGGTGGGCGCACAAGGACTCGAACCTTGGACCCGCTGATTAAGAGTCAGCTGCTCTACCAACTGAGCTATGCGCCCGACCGGGCAGGGTGTTCAGTGGCCGGGAGATCAGAATCTCCGTTGGAAAAGCCACTGCCTGCGCGAACGAGGCCGGGTGATAGCAAAGGCACGGCGGCGCCGCAAGTAGGTCGTGATGTTTTGTGGCGCCCTGTACAGCGGAAATCAGATGATTCCCCCACCCTTCGGCAGTTCCTCGCCGCGATGGACATACATGCTCATCAGCAGGCCAAATCCGGCCAGGATGAACAGCATGGCCGAACCGCCATAGGAAACCAGCGGCAGCGGCACACCCACCACCGGGATCAACCCCATCACCATGGCCACATTGATGAAGACATAGAGGAAGAAATTGACCGCCAGAGCGGCCACCAGAAGCCGCCCGAACTGGTGCCGGATGCCCATGGCCACCGTAAAGGCGAAGCCGAGCACGGCCGCATAGAGGCCCATAAGTGCCAGCCCGCCCATCAGCCCGGTCTCCTCAGACAGCATCACGAAAATGAAGTCCGTCTGCTTCTCGGGCAGGAAATTGAGATGGCTCTGGGTCCCCTCCATGAAGCCCTTGCCCCACACACCACCGGACCCAAGCGCAATCTTGGCCTGCGTTGTGTGATATCCGGCACCCAGTGGGTCCCTGGAAGGATCAAGAAAGGTAAAGACCCGCTCGCGCTGATAGGGGTGCAGAAACTCCCAGACGATGGGAATGGCAGCCAGAGCACCCGCACCCGCCGCAATGATGTAGCGCCATGACAGACCGGCCATGAAGATGATGGAGACACCGACGACGGACAGGAGAAGCGCCGTGCCAAGGTCCGGCTGGCGCAGCACCAGCGCCACCGGCAGCGCGATGAAGGCAAGTGCCGGCAGCAGGTAGAGAGGGTGTGACACCCGGTCCTGTTCAAGAACGTGATAGTAGCGTGCCAGGGCCAGCGCCAGCGTGATCTTCATCAGCTCCGACGGCTGCACCTGGATGAAGCCAAGATTGATCCAGCGGGTCGCGCCCATGCCGGTGGTCCCGGCAACCTCCACAGCGATGAGGAGCAGCAGCGCAAAGCCATAGGCCGGATAG
>JANQMQ010000260.1 GCA_028279995.1 Candidatus Phaeomarinibacter sp.
CCAACTCGGTCATGGGTCTGTCTGACGGTGGCGCCCATATGGGCACCATCTGTGACGGATCGTTCTCGACGACGCTGTTGCAGCACTGGACGCGGGACCGGACGCGCGGGCCGAAGCTGGACCTGCCATTTGTCATCCGGGCACAGACGGCGGATACGGCTCGGGCGGTGGGGTTCACGGATCGTGGCCTGCTGAGGCCGGGCATGAAGGCCGACATCAATGTGATTGATCATGCGGGTCTGCGTCTGCATGCACCGGAGATTGCACACGATCTTCCCGGTGGTGGTCGCCGTTTGCTGCAACGCGCGGACGGGTATGTGGCGACGGTTGTGTCGGGTGAGACCGTTTATGAGAATGGGCAGGCAACGGGTGCGCTGCCGGGCCGGCTGGTGCGCGGCTAGGTAACTGTCGTCAGGCGGCCAAGCTCTTCTGTAGCCAAGGCAGAACATCGCACAGGGCTTGGAAACGGGCGACAGCGCCGTACCTGCTGTCGTTCCGTTTCTCATTGCTCCGCTCACCGATGATCGCCATGTGGCCGACACCCGCGGCGAGGGCGGCATCCATGTCGGCCCATTTGTCTCCCAGCATTACTGACTCATGCATGGCGATGTTGTGCTCACGCCGTGCGACCATGAACATGCCGGGATTGGGTTTGCGAAGCGGATGATCCTTGCCGTCAGGCCCCTTGAGAAACGGGCAATGATAGACTTGCGTCAGCGGGACGCCTTCAGCATCGAAGCGCAGGGTCATCCAGTCAGTCAGTTTCTGAAACGTTTCCTCGGTGTAGTAGCCGCGCGCAATGCCTGATTGATTGGTTACCACAATGAGTTTCGCGCCTGCGTCCCGGGCGCAGGTCGCGAGCTCAAAGATGCCCGGCATCCACTCGAAGTCATCCGCCTCGTGTACATATCCCTTGTCCACATTGATAATGCCATCGCGATCCAGGAAGAGGGCTCGGCTTGTCACGGGGCTAATGGATCCTTGTCGAGTTCAATCACAGGCTTGTGAGCGGCGGGCGGTGAGGTCTACTCCTATCTAACGCCAAGTCGCTCACTGGAGCAAAGGGACAAAACGATGTCACAGCAAACTGCCAGCCAGGCGCCCATTACCCTTTTCGCTGACCTGTCACAGCCCGCGGATGTGGATACGCAGGCGCTTGACTGGGTGCCGTCGCCGATGGCGGGCGTGGAACGCCGGATGATAGAGCGGGATGGCGGCGAAGTTGCGCGGGCGACAAGTCTGGTGCGCTATGCAGCCGGTAGCCGGTTCTCCGCACATCGCCATGACATGGGCGAGGAATACCTCGTTCTGTCCGGCACGTTCTCGGACAATGATGGTGACTTTCCCGAAGGGGCCTATGTACGCAATCCACCCGGGTCGTCTCATGCGCCGCATACGGATGATGGGTGCGTGATTCTGGTGAAACTGCGCCAGATGCCTGAAGACGAAAATCGTACGGTGCATGTGGATACAAAGACAGCACCTTTTGAGCCTGCGGGTAGCCCCGGCTATGAACGGCAGGTGCTATTTTCGTCGGACTATGAACAGGTTGCTATCGAGCGATTTCAGCCCGGCGTCAGTGTCGAGGCGCATGCCGAGGGCGGTGAAGAGTTCTATGTGCTTGAAGGTGCCCTGTCCTATGGCGGCACGCTGTACGGCAAAGGTGCGTGGGTACGTCGGGCGGCAGGTCAGGAGCAGCCAATGGCGTCACCGGATGGCTGCAGGGTCTGGGTCAAGCGCGGCCATCTGGGATCCGCCTAACTAACCGGAGCAGCTTGCGCCGCCCAGCACGCAGAAGCGTGCGCAGTGCGGATGGTTGAGGGAGACAGGTTTCATGCTGCCCTTGAGCGTCGGCCCCAGTTCAAAGCGTTCGTCATAGGCAATGAGAGTGCAGGCGAGGATGGCTGGTGCGTCCGCGCCTTTTCGCTTTACCGCCATGCGGGCGTTTGAACACATGACGTCGCGCGGGGACTTGTTGAGGGTCTTCCAGCAGCCCGTCGTTATCTCAGGTACATCGGCGTCTTCATCCATCTCGGGGAAGATCACCAGATCGTTCGGGTTTGCCGCATCCAGCTCCAGACCCAGTTCGGTAAACAGGGCGGCATAGCCGGCCCGCTCGTCTGCTTCTGTCTCACCGGAAAGCATTCGCCCGGCAATGGAGAGGTGAAAGCCGTTGCGGTTGAGCCATGCGAGCCCTTCAATCATCGGGTCCCACGAGTCCGGTCCGCGCTCTTCTTCGTGGACTTCCCGGGTGTAGTGGTCCATCGAAACACGGATGGTCAGACGTTCCGAATATAGTGCCTGCAGGGCCAGCAAGCCTTCCGCAGGGCCGGGCCGCTGCATGGGCCGCATGGCGTTTGTCAGGACGAGAGCGGTGTGGCCACGTGACAGGGCGTCTCCCAGCATGGGGATGAAATCCGGATTCATGAACGGTTCGCCGCCCGTGAACCCCACTTCCTTCAGGCCCAGATACTCCCGATCCGCCTCATCCAGAAGTCCTGCCACCTCTGACGCTGTGATGTATTCCAGTGCATCGTTGGTGGGGGTGGACTCGATGTAGCAGTTGGTACAGGCGAGATTGCACAAGGTTCCTGTGTTGATCCACAGGGTCTCGAGGGTGTGCGGCATGATCCAGGCGCGTTTTTCGCCCGTTGTGGTCACGTGCGGGTCCTGGAATTTGCCTGAGATGGTGCGTGGCATTTCGTTCATAAGGGGCACATAAGCGGGCAAACCGGTCTGCGTCTATCAAAAAGGCAACGGCATTTGCTCAAACCCCTGTTACTTCGCCCGGCGACCGTGGCACACTCCGCCGCAACATCGAATAGACCGTCCCATCCAAGAGGAATTTTCCATGTCCGATCAGGCCATTGATTTTGAAGTCCGCAAGAGCGAACTCACGGCGTCTCGCGCTGAAACGGGCCCCGTGCCTGAGATTGGCCCGGGTGAAGTGCTGATGAAAGTGGAGCGGTTCTCGCTCACGGCCAACAACATCACCTATGCAGTGTTCGGCGATGCCATGCGCTACTGGGACTTTTTCTCCGACCGCAGTGAGGGCGCAGAATATGGCCGCATCCCCGTCTGGGGCTTTGGTGAAGTTGTGGCGTCCAATGCAAACGGGGTGGCTGTCGGTACGCGGTTCTATGGCTATTTCCCCATGTCCAAATACCGGGTGGCTAAGGCTGCCAAGATTTCCGAACACGGATTCATGGATGCGTCCGGCGTGCGTGGCGAACTGGCGCCGGTCTACAGCCAGTTCATGGCGACGACGTCTGATCCGCTCTATTCCAAGGACACGGAAGACCAGATCATGCTGTTCCGACCCCTGTTCACCACCAGCTTCATTCTCGATGACTGGCTGGCGGAGAATGACTTCTTTGGGGCCAAGACCATCATCCTGACGAGCGCCTCTTCCAAGACATCGCTTGGGCTAGCCTACCTGCTGAAGAACAATCGCGGCGACAAGGTGCGTGTTGTCGGACTGACGTCTGGTTCCAACAAGGGCTTCGTCGAGGGCACCAACTGTTATGATGAGGTCGTGACCTACGACCAGATTTCAAGCATGGATGCATCGGTTCCAACAGGCATTGTCGACATGGCAGGCAACTCTTCCGTGCGGGCTGATGTTCACAACCACTTCAAGGACAATCTCAAGGTCTCGTCGGCTGTTGGCGGGACACACTGGGATAGCGTGGGTGGTGGTCAGGAGGGTCTGCCTGGACCGGATGTCGAGCTTTTCTTCGCGCCGACGCATATCGAGCGCCGCATGAAGGAATGGGGCGGCCCGGGGTTCCAGAAGCGAGTCGCCAAGGCCTGGAATGGTTTCATCCCGGAAACCAAGAAGTGGATCGAGGTGATCCATTCAGCTGGGGCGGACAAGGTAAAGGACGTCTATCTTGAAGTGCTTGGCGGCAAGACGCCGCCAAACAAGGCACACATCCTGTCGCTCTGGGACTAGCACCCTTGCGCTTTGGTGGATGTGTGCCTAGCGGGTATACGTTTGCGGGAGTTGTCATAAGGCATGCGCGGGCTTAGGTACGCGCATGCCTTTTTCTTTGCCTACAGGTTGAGTTTTCATGCCGAATTCTGCGTTTTTTGATCTTCGTTCCACCCACAACCCTAATCGCTGGACCCTTGAGGTGACCCAGGCGCTCTGCGTGGGCCGTACCGGCAATATGTTCATGTTCGGTGGGGTGGGGCTCGCAGCCTCAATCAAGGCTATGGAAGGCACGACCGGGCGACGGGTGATTTGGGCAGCTGCCCAATATCTGTCGTTTGCGCGGCCTGGGTCGATTGTCGATGTGGATGTGGAAGTGCCGGTGACCGGCCGGTTCAACTCGCAGGCGCGCACCAAGGCCCATGTGGGGGATCAGGAGATCATCACCGCAAGTGCGGCGCTGGGCGAACGTCCAGATGATATCTCAGAGCAGTGGGCCACCATGCCGGATGTTCCCAAGCCGGAAGACTGCCCCCCAATGGAACGGTGGGACAGGGATGATGAAGAACTGCATGACCATATGGAGCTACGGGTGGCGAAGGGGCGCTATGGCGAAGCCCGGCGTGACGGCGTGAAGAGCGAAGATGGCGAAGTCTATCTGTGGGCACGTCCCAAAGATGGGCGGACCATCGACACCGGCATGCTGGCGATCATCGCGGACTTCATTCCGTCAGCGGTGGGAAATGCCATCGGCAAGAATGCAGGCGGCAACAGCCTCGATAACACAATCCGCGTGCGCCATGTGGTGCCGACGGACTGGGTCTTGTGCGATACGCGCATCCACGGTGTCCATGGCGGCTTTGCCCATGGGCGCATGCTGCAGTTCTCGCAGGACGGTGAATTGATGGCGACCGCCAGCCAGTCCATGATCGTTCGTGTTCACGATTAGGACGCACAGATGACCGACGAGCTGGCTCTTACCATCGACCACATCACGCTGAGTGTTGCTGATATCGGGCGCGCCAAGATGTTCTATGAAAAGGCGCTGGCGCCTGCCGGCCTTGAGCTGGTCGCAGAACTTACGCCGGACGTAACGGGCGGTGCCCACTTCATTGCTTTCGGCAAGGGTCGTAAGGGCAATCTGTGGATCGCCGCCAAGGGTCAGCAGACGCCGGCCACGCATTTTTGTTTCAGGGTTGCGTCGCGGGCAGCGGTGCGGGCCTTTCATGAGGCGGCCTTGGCGGCTGGGGGCATAGATAACGGCGCGCCAGGGATACGCGAGATGTATCACCCGGAATACTACGCGGCGTTTGTCACCGACCCAGAAGGGCACAACGTCGAATGCGTGACCTTTGACCTTGCGGACTAGGTGTCGTTTCAGGCCGGGCGTTTGACAAGAACGTAGGCCAGCCCGGCAAGAGCCCCGGCAATGGCCTGGCCAATAAACCCATCCATTTCACGGGCGCTAGCAATGGGCATGATCTCGAAGACCTGCGCCATGGCCGTCAGGGCCACAGCGACCGCCACGCCTCCGGCAACCACGAACACGATGGTGCGCAGGCTCGTTGCAAAACGTGAGACCAAGCCTGCGGCCAGAAAGGCGACGAGGAGAGCGACACCCATGATGGCGCCGTAGAGCGGGGCCATGCCGATAATGTCGTGAATGATCCACTCGACCCGCTGGCCGATTGTGAAGTCGCCGCCAAGCGCTGCGAGATCACCCTGATTGAAGAAGGCGTGTGCTCCTGCACCAACGATGAGCACCACGACAACAGCCAGAATGTATCCAAGAACCATCCGCATCAGGTTCATCCTCCCCCACTTGGAAATCGCACAGGCGACAAGGCGGCGCTGTTAAGGCGTCGCGTTTATGAGACATATTCGCTTAAGATGGCGTTGAGAACCAGCCCGGCTGCCCCCATCTTGCGTAGTATATGGGGGCCAGATACCGGCATTGAACACATTCAACCGGTAAAAACGGGCAAAACGGCAGGAACGGGGAAATCGGTATGGTTAAGGCAATGGAACGGCGCACCTTTGCGGGAGTGATGGGTGCGGGAGCACTCTTGTTGGCAGGAGCCGTTGCTGCTCCGGCTGTCGCACAGGATGTCACCGCAGCTCCGGATGACCAGTTCACAGTGGAAACAGTGGCAAGTGGGCTTGATTACCCTTGGTCCATCGCGTTTCTGCCCGATGGTGACATGTTGGTGACGGAACTGACCGGCCAGCTCCGGCTGATTGATGACGGGGCGCTTGTGGAGGCGCCGGTTACCGGGACACCGGAGGTGATATTCGGCGGGCAGGGCGGATTGTCGGATGTGGTGCTGCATCCCGACTTTGCGACAAACAGGCTTGTCTATCTGACTTATTCAGCGGCCAGGGACGAGGGCAATACACTGGTTGTCGCGCGCGCAGAATTCACCGGGTCGGCGCTTGAGAACTTTGAAGAGATTTTTGAGGCGAACGCTTATCGGTCCACCAAAGTGCATTACGGCGCGCGCATGGCATTCCTGCCGGACGGTACCTTTGTCGTCACCAGTGGTGACGGGTTCGATTATCGCGAGCAGTCACAGAACAACGACAATCACTTCGGCACGGTTCTTCGTCTGAATGACGACGGCACAGTACCTGCCGACAACCCCTATGTGGGAGACGACACTGTCCTGGACGAAATCTACTCCTATGGGCACCGCAATCCGCAGGCCGTTGTCTATGATGCGGCATCGAGCCGGATCTATTCCAATGAGCATGGGGCCCAAGGCGGTGACGAGATCAACATCATTGAGCCTAAGGGGAATTATGGGTGGCCGCTGGCGACCTATGGTCTGGACTACTCCGGAGCATATGTTTCCCCGCTCACGGAGTTTGAAGGATCCAGCCAGCCGCTGACCTACTGGACGCCATCGATCGCGCCGTCCGGCATGGCAGTTGTGTCCGGCAAGGCCTTTGCTGACTGGGATGGTGATCTGCTGGTGACGGCGCTTGCGGCAGGAAATATCGAGGAATTTGCCGATCGCAACCTGCGTCGTGTCATCATTGCCGATGGTGAACTTGCCGGCGAAGAAGCCATCCGTATTGCTGTTCCCGGTGGCGAAGACGGGGACACGGAGCGTCTGCGCGATGTGCGGATGGCGCCGGACGGCAGCATCTACATTCTGACCGACGGTGAAGGCGGGCATGTCCTGCGCCTTGTGCCTGTGGGTGGCATGCCGCAGGACCCAGCCGAGGCGCTTGAAGAGGCCCGCGAAGCGGTCGGTGAAGCCACACAGGCCGTGATCGAGGCTGTGACTGAAGGCGCCAAAGCTGCGGCCGACGCCGTTGAAGAAGCTATTGAAGCGAATAAAGACGATGTCGCTGATGCGGTGAATACTGCGGTCGAAGCGACAGCCGAGGCGGTGAAAGAAGGTGCGGAAGCGGTCAAGGAGGCTGTGTCGTCTGACGCGCCTGCCGAGTGAGCAATTGGTGCACCAGACGGGCATCTGGGAACAAAAGTAAGGGCAGCTTCAAACAGTGAAGCTGCCCTTTTTGGTTTTGCTCTGACCTGTCGGTTTACTCCGGGACGGCCTGCAGCTGCAGCATCCGGTCGAGTGTTGCCCCCGGGCGGGCGCCGAGCGGTGCGAGCCATTTCTCGTACAGGTCGTCCAGCACCCCATCCTGATAGAGGCCGATGATGGCCCGGTCGACTGCGAGGCGGAAATCCGCGTCGCCGCGGGGCAGGACGATGCCGTAAGGGTCGAAAGACAGGAGGCTCGGCAGGCTCACTAGATCTGCGGCGAGCGGGTCCTGGGCCAGCCCGACCAGGATCATCTTGTCATGGGCGATGGCGTCCGCCCGGTCTTCCCTGATCGCGGCGACGGCATCGGATGTGCGCTCTACCGCCACAATCTCCGCATCAAGACGTTTGGCCCGCAGAGCCGCCTTGATGACGTTCTGCGTCGTGGTGCCTTCCACAACGGCGATGCGTTTGCCGCTCAAGGCTTCAATGTCGGGCAGTGCTGTTACATCAGCCACCGCAATCGATGCGCCGGAAGCAAAGAACGGGATCGAGAAATCCACGCGCTCTCGCCGGCTGAGTGTCACCGTGGTTGCGCCGCATTCCATGTCGGCGCGTCCGCTGACGATGGTGTCCAACCGTGTTTGCAGGGTCACCGGGACGTAGTCGATGGAAATGATGGGGACTTCCAACTGAGTGGCCAGTTCCGACACGACGGCACGGCACAGCTCGATGGACAGGCCTGACGGGATGCCGTCGTCTCCGGTCATGGAGAAGGGGGGCAGATCTTCGACATTGGCAATCGTGATGCGGCCGTCAGCGGCGATCTTCTCCAGCGTTCCGGCTTGCGCAGGTGCTGTCGAGGCCACGCTGCCCAAGGCGATCGAGCCAGCAGC
>JANQMQ010000297.1 GCA_028279995.1 Candidatus Phaeomarinibacter sp.
AATCTCAAGAGCCCGGCCGGGTGGGGCGGGGGCAAGGCGTGTCACACGCAATTCAAGCGAGGCAGTGCCCAGCCCGGCTTCGGCCTGCTGCCGGCGCCCGAAACCGACGAGCGACCACAAATGGGCCTGACTGCGGGAGACGCGGTGTAGAAAAGCCGGGATTGTCATTTTGTCATTGAAGCAGTCGTCGGGACTGATGGCGGAGAGGTGCGTGCGGCTCATTCCCTGATCACGTGCTGCCTGTTGGGTCAGGGCTACGGGTGCGTCTGTCTGAATGGACCGCGGACGGGCATCTTCAGGAATGTCGGTTGCAGGCGCGTCAGGTGCGCGACCACTCTTGTAGGTGCAAACAGCCGTGGAGCACACAAGGCCTGTACCCACATTCTCAATGGAGTGAACCAAACGCCCGCCGGATGATGCCTCAAGACCCAGCGCGGTCACATCATCGACGCGTCCCGACCGCACGCGCACACGATCACCGGCAAGCATTTCACGGTGAAAGCGCAGATGCATCTGTATGGGGGCATTGTGCCGGTTGTCGTCACGACCGCCCAGTGCCGTCAGAACGCGGGCGGCAGCCTCTGCTGTTTCGGCATAGTGCTGGATGTTCATGTGCCCCATCTCATCGCATTGCGCGAGGGAGATGGCGCTCAGATAGCTCTCAATCATGCGAGGTGGTCTTGAAGGAGAAGGAGGTCAATATGGTTCGCCGTCAGTATGACACGCGAACGATCCACCTGTCAGATTTGAAACCGGGTCATAGAAACCGGGCGATCAGGGCTTCGGTCACGTCTTCCTCATTCACTTCAATGGAAGAAAAGCGGCCACTGCCGGCAAGCTGCGCCACACCTACAAGCGCCGACCACAGCGCAATCGTATCAAGGGCCTGTGCCCCAATACTGTCGCCACGCCGGCCGCCGTCAGCGATTGATTCATCAAGCTGGCGCAGGATGACAATGATGCGACCGGTCAGTGCGCGTTCAGTGTCCGGGGGAACGTCTCCGCGGCGGGCAGCTGTCAGCAGGGGCACAACCCGCCGAAGGGCCCGCACGCACCGTCCGGCCTTGGCTGCAAGATCTTTCTCGTGGCTCTGCCGGATTGTCTTGCCCAGTTGATCAATTTCATCAACAGCCAGCGACGCCAACAGAGCTTCCTTGGATGCGAAGTAACTGTAAACGGAACCTGCAGTATACCCCGCCCGTGCCGCCACCGCCCGCATGGTCAGTCCTGATATGCCGGTTTCTGCAAGAATGTCCCGTGCCGCATCTCGTATAAGGGATGCCCGCGCCTCTTGCCCGTCCGCCTGGCGCCGCGCGCGTACCGCACCCAGCTTGTTCTCGCCATTATCGGTCAAAGAAGATTGTGACTGGGCCATCTGTGTGGGCTCCTGGACGGGTACCTAGAACTTGTAAGGGTTGCGGCTGACGCCAGGTGCAATTGGATCACCCCCGTCACGCTCGGCAATTGCCTGCTTGAAGCCTACGTCTTCTGCCCGCTTCTTGAACCACATGCCTTCTGCGCTGTGGCGCGCAACACCATCCATGAGCGTTGCAACCATCTGCGTGGTTTCAAGCCCCATGTTGGAGTAGGCCTGATTGATCATGAGTTTCTGCATCATCAACTGGTTGCGTGGCACGCCGGCCATGCGCCGGGCCAGTTCGTCCACCCGGTCATCCAGGTCCGAAGCTGGCACTGCTTCGAGAACCAGCCCCATATCGACTGCTTCGCGTCCTGTGATCAGATCACCGGTAAGCAGCATCCGTTTGGCTTTCTCCGGGCCCAGCCTGTAAACCCACATGGCCGTCGTCGGGCACCCCCAGACGCGCGCCGGCGGGTAGCCGATGCGGGCGTCTTCTGCCATCACCACCATGTCACAGGCCAGCGCGATATCACTGCCGCCCGCCACTGCGGCCCCATGAACCTTGGCAATCGTTGGTTTGTTGGAGCGCCAAAGGCTCATGAAATCCTGCGTGTTTGCGAACATCATGTCGAAATCGACCAAGGGGTCCCAAGGTTCGCCCTTGGCATCAACGGCCTGTGCACCCTGGTCATTGGGAGAGCGACGCTCGGCAAAGTCCGTCAGGTCATAGCCGCCGCAAAACCCCTTGCCTGCTCCCTGAAGCACAATGACATGGGCCTCATGGTCGTAGTTCGCGTGGTCGACGGCGGCCGCAATCTCCCGCGGCATACCGCGGGCAATCGCATTGAATCGGTCCGGCCGGTTGAGGGTGATTGTCGCAACGCGGCCAGTGCGTTCGTAAAGCAGATGTTCGAACTCAGGTGTGACGGCGTCCATTTCCAGATCCCTATTCTTAACTAACATCATAAAATTGAACACCGTTTAAAATGGGAGTCAAGAGTTAGCTTGAATGGTGTCTGGTCGGCTCGTTTTCTCCGGTTTTGCGTGCTGACCAACCAAATGCTGAACATCGTTCAATGAATGACTGTAGTTGAGCTACCCGGCGAGGAAGGCTGCGCCAGACTCAAGTCAATCTATTAAAAAACTCATCTATCTGGGCGAGAGCCTGTTCTGCAAGCGCGCCGGGAAAGGCAATGAATCCATGGGCGCCACCCGGGTAAACACCAAGTTCGGCCAGATTGCCGGCAGCCAGCCATCGTCCGTGCATGAAAAGGGTGTCATCCAGCAAGCCGTCGCGGGTGCCCACAATGAACAGAGCTTCCGGCATGGCTCCAAGGTCGCCATAGAGAGGTGAGATGTCGGGTGCGCGCAGGTCCGCTCCGTCCGGGATAAAGCGGTCGACAAAATGTGTGACATCCCTGGTCGACAGGGTGGGGCCGGTCTCTCCGAAAGCGCGCATGCTTGGCGTCATGCCAAGATCAAAACACCCGAAGGTCAGGTTTGCCCCCTTGAAGGGTGTCATCCCGTGTTTTTCCTTAAGCCGCTGCAGCGTTACCGCGGCCAGATGTCCTCCTGCGGATTCACCGCCAATGAACAACGGACCGCCAGAGAATTCGGCAGCATTGGCAACCAGCCATAAGGCAGCTGCTTCGCAATCATCCGGCGCAGCGGGGTAGGGGTGTTCTGGGGCAAGACGGTATTCGACGGATATGCAGGCAAGGCCGCACTTATCTGCTAGACGCTCCAGCAGTGAATCCTGCTGATTGGCCCCGCCAAACACCCAACCACCCCCATGCAGATGCAGATAGGTGCCCCGGGCGTTAGCCGAACCGCCCTCGGGCGCAATGATATGCAGGGTTATCGGGCCAGCAGGTCCGTCGATCTCCCTGTCGACGGCCCGCTCACTCACCGGAGCTGCAGGAAAAGGTCCCTCGCCACGCTCGCGCATCGCCCTTGCTTCGGCAGCGGGCATGGACCACGGGTCCGGTCCGTTGGAAACAAGATCCATGATGACCGCATTGATGTCGTCGGTCTCTTTGCTCACGGCACCCGGCATAAAGAGAGCCGGGTTCAGAACCGTCGGTTCAGGGGACGTCGTCATCAGATAGGCCTTCTGGAATGAATCGCTGGGATGCCTCGGATTTTATCCGCAATACCCGCCGCGCACATCACAAAGGGTGCGGCGTCCCTGCAACACACAATATCCATAGTCAAAAAGTGTGCGCGAATGCCGCAGAACCGAACTCAACACGCTGACGCAGATCAATTACCAACGTGAGGGTAGCCAGCAATATGCAGCCATGGTTGACACACCATTCAGAAAAAGAGGGGGTTCTGCATCATGCAGTCCAAACACATCGTCAACACACTCGCGGCCGCGCTTCTTGGCGCTTCGGCCCTCACAATGCCAACCTTTGCCGCTGCTGAAGACGGCGCGACAGAAAAAAGCCCATGGCAGGTTCGCGCGCGCGTCATTGGTGTGATCCCGGATGAGGATTCGAGCCTCACGCCAAACATCGGCAGTGTGGATGCTGATGCCGCAGTGGTGCCGGAAATCGACATCTCATACTTCTTCACGCCCAACATTGCCGCTGAACTGATCGCAGCGACATCACCCCATGACATGAAGGTCAACCTCAACGGTGGTGGCTCGCTTGATCTTGGCGACGTGTGGGTGCTGCCGCCAACCTTGCTGCTGCAGTATCACTTCATGCCGGACGGCCAGATTCGTCCGTATGTGGGTGCGGGCATCAACTACACGCATCTCTACAACGCGGACGACACGCCCGGCACAAGCGTTGACTATGAAGGCGGCTTCGGCTGGGCCCTTCAAGCTGGCGTTGATGTGCCCATCGGCGGCAACTGGTCCTGGAACTTCGACGTGAAGAAGATTTTTGTCGAAG
>JANQMQ010000337.1 GCA_028279995.1 Candidatus Phaeomarinibacter sp.
CGACCTGCTACCTGGCGAAGACCTTGTTTATCTGGGTGATACGGCCCGGCTGCCCTACGGCACAAAGAGCGCAGACACGGTTGTCCGCTATGCGACGCAGGCAGCGGACGCACTGATCGCCCGCGACATCAAGCTGTTGGTCATTGCCTGCAACACGGCAAGCGCCGTCGGCACGCCCGTGCTGGCAGAGAAATTTGCGCCGGTGCCGGTAATTGGTGTGGTGGAGCCCGGGGCGCAGGCCGCGGTCGCGGCAAGTGCCACAGGCCGCATTGCCGTGCTGGCGACAGAAGGCACGGTACGTGGGGAGGCTTACCCCAGAGCCATTCACGCCCATGCGCCTGACGCAGACGTCAAGCAGGCAGCGGCGACGGTGTTTGTGGCGCTCGCAGAAGAGGGCTGGACGTCAACAGCCGCAACGCGCGAAACAGCACGCAGCTATCTGGCACCGCTGTTCGGCGGTACGACGCATCCGGACACGCTGGTGCTTGGCTGCACGCACTTTCCGGTTTTGGCCGATGCCATTCGCGCCGAACTACCCGAGGGTGTGACCCTCGTTGATTCCGCCAGTACGACGGCGCATGCGGTCAAAGTGGCTCTTGGCGAAAACGCAGCACCTGGCAGCCAGGACGGAAAAGTTCGTTTTCTGGCAACGGACGGAGCTGAGCGCTTTGCCCGCGTTGGAAAAGTCTTCTTTGGCAAAGAGATTGACGAAGAGGCCGTCGAGATCATTGATCTCTAGGCGTCATTCGTAGTCGACCTGCATGAGATAAAGCCCGTCCGGAGGCGCGACCGGCCCACATTTCGAGCGGTCGCGGGCTTCCAGTGCCAGCCTCACATCCCGGACCGACATCTTGCCTTCGCCCACTGACTTGAGGGTGCCGGCGAAGGACCGGATCTGATTGTGCAGGAAGGATCGGGCCCGGGCCGTGATCACGATCGCTTCGCTCTCGCGGCACACATCAAGGGCATCCAGTGTTTTCACCGGCGATGCCGCCTGACACTGGGACGCCCTGAACGTCGTGAAGTCATGCTTGCCCACGAGCACCTGGGCTGCCTCATCCATGAGACCGGCGTCGAGCGGTACGGGCACTTGCCAGGCACGATGACGATCGACAGTCAGCGGGGCCCGCCGGTTGATGATGCGATAGAGGTAATGCCGCTTGATGGCTGAAAAGCGTGCGTCGAAGTCGGCACTGACTTCCTCAACCTTGAGGACGGCCACCGGTTCCGGCTTCAAATGATAGTTGAGTGCATCCCTTACGGTGTCCGCATCGGTCTCCCGCGCAATATCGACATGGGCTACCTGGCCCAGCGCATGCACACCCGTGTCTGTCCGCCCCGCACCGGCAACGGTTACATCCTCACCGCAGAACCCGCGAATGGCATCAGCGATGGCATCCTGAACGCCGCGCCCATTGTCCTGGTGTTGCCAGCCGACAAACGGGGTGCCGTCATACTCAATCGTGAGTTTGAACCGCTGCGTCACGACAGGACCGTGCCGACGGCAATGGGAAAGCCGCGCAGAAATTCGTCTGTCTGCTGAACACCCTTGCCGGCACGCTGCACCTGCAACAGCTTCAACGCGCCAGTGCCGCAGGCAATGGTGAGGCTGTCATCAAGCGCGGTGCCCGATGCACCACTGCCCTCGACAGGCTGCGCCCGCAGTACCTTCACACGCTGCGTCTTGCCGTCCTTTTCCATCTCGCACCAGGCACCGGGGAAGGGGGCAAGGCCGCGAATGTGGCAGTCCAACTCCGAAGCCGGTCGGGACCAGTCAATGCGGGCCTCGGCCTTGTCGATCTTGGCTGCATAGGTCACGCCCTCTTCCGGCTGCGGTGTGACTTCCAGCGACCCGCGTTCGAGCGCGGCCAAGGCACGGACCATGAGGCCGGAGCCGATCAGCGACAGGCGGTCATGCAGCTCACCTGCGGTTTCGGTGGCACCAATCTGTGTGCGCTCAGCGAGCAGGACGGGACCCGTATCAAGCCCCGCTTCCATCTGCATGATGGCGACGCCGGTCTCGGCATCGCCGGCCATGATGGCCCGTTGAATGGGTGCTGCCCCACGCCAGCGCGGCAGAAGTGACGCATGGATGTTGAGGCAGCCAAGCCGGGGTGCATCAAGAATGGCCTGCGGCAGGATCAGCCCATAGGCGGCGACCACCGCCACATCCAGATCAAGGTCCCGGAACGCTGCCTGC
>JANQMQ010000342.1 GCA_028279995.1 Candidatus Phaeomarinibacter sp.
GCGGCTGCCCGAACCGCATGGACCCGCCCTCCTCCTATGCGGCCATTGAAAGCTTCGACCGCATCAAGATCGTGCGCGGCTACCAGTCCGTGCTGAACGGTCCCGGCGGCCCCGGTGGCGCTGTCATTCTCAGCCATGATCGTCCGGACTTCGGCGGCGAAACACTTTCCGCAACGGGCAGCCTTTCTGCCGGGTATGACGCAAACGGTGTGACCCGTTTCGTCGATGGCTATGCCCTGACCGGCACCAAGCACGCCTATGCACGCATCACTGCAAGCGCCAAGGATGCGGAGAACTACGAAGACGGGAACGGCAACACCGTGCGCAGTTCGTTCTCCGAACGTCAGGGCGGCTTCACCCTCGGCCTCACGCCAGGCGACAACACGCATATCCGTGCGGGCTACAACTACCATGAGGTGGAAGACGCCCTGTTCCCCGGTGCCGGCATGGATTCACCACTGGCTGAAACCAACGCCTATACGGCGGGCCTGGAACACAGATTTAACTCTGGCCTCGTCCGCCGCGTCGATATCTCAGGCTACGCGTCCCTGGTCGACCACGTGATGGACAATTTCAGCCTCCGTGAACGCACGGCAGCACCGTTCCTCAGTGTTGACTCAGAGTCCGACACCATCGGCGGCGCCTTCAAGACCGATTTCAATATCGGTGGCCAGTTGGTTGAAACCGCCATCGACTATCGCCGCAACAAGCGCGACGCCACACGTCTCGTCGGCGGCTCTGCCGCCACGGTGTCCCGCGTCCAGTCGGTCATGTGGCCGGACCTTACCATCCGCGAACTCGGCTTTGCGGCAGAGACCACGTTTGATCTGACCGACAGCACCGCCCTCGTGGCCGGTGCCCGCTATGACCATGTGAAAGCCACCTATGGCCGGGCGGACGAACGCGCGGCTGTAACAGGCCGCACGCCGAACGATCTCTACCGCGCCTTCTATGGCGTGACCGCAGGCGACCGTACGGAAAACAATCTCGGCGGTCTGCTGCGTCTTGAGTATGGCCTGAGCGATGTGACGACCCTGTTCGGCAGTGTCAGCCGCACGGTCCGCACGGCGGACGCAACGGAACGCGGCCTTGTCAATGATCGCGGGCTGGGCGGCAACAATGGCTCATGGATCGGCAACCCGGACATTGACCCGGAAAAGCACCATCAGGTCGAAGCGGGTCTCACCACCGGCGGTGCGGACTGGCAGGCCAATGCCAGTGCCTATGTGAACCTGGTGGATGACTACATCCTCAGGGATTCAGCACGAGGCCAAGACGGCATTCTCATCACTTCGGTGAATGCAGATATCTACCGCAACATCGATGCGCTACTCGCCGGCCTTGAGCTGAATGGCGAATGGGCTGTAACTGACAGCCTGCGGGCCAAGGCAGACATGTCGGTGACCTATGGTGAAGATCAGGACGCAGACCGTGCCCTGCCACAAATCCCGCCGCTGCAGGGCGCCGTGCATCTGGACTGGCAGGCGGAAGACTACCTGCAGTTCGGCGGCACCGTGCGCTACGCCACCCGGCAGAACCGTGTCGACACAAATCCGGCATCGGGCACCGGGCGTGATGTCGGCAAGACCGCGGGCTATGCCGTGATGGACCTGCGCACGGTCGTGACACCGGCGGATGGATTTGAAGTCTCAGCCGGCGTGACCAACCTCTTCGACACCAGCTACGCCAATCACCTCAACCGCTCGAACTCGTTCGATCCGGTTGAAGTGCGTGTCAATGAACCAGGCCGCTCCGTCTTTTTGCGGGGCCGCGTGACGTTCTAAAGCCACCCGAACGCCTCCAGAGCCCCTCCCCCCTGCTTTGGAGGACAGGAAGGCGCAGGTCA
>JANQMQ010000354.1 GCA_028279995.1 Candidatus Phaeomarinibacter sp.
CTTTGGAGGACAGGAAGGCGCAGGTCACCCATGCCTGCGTCTTCCGCTAGGGAGGACGTTTGAAACCAGCTAGCCTGCTTCACCTGCAGCATCCAGCACAGACAGCTTGAGGGTGTGGAGCAACTGCAGAAGATGTTTTCTGGAACGGGCCTTTTGCTTAGATGACGACGCTGTCACCTGCACAAAATCAGCGAGCTGCTCGACCTTGTGTCCCGACGCTTCGATGGCTGCAGCGTATGGTGCCAACACGTGAGATAGAAGCCTCCGGAACCGACGGTCCCCAGATTCGATGGCCGCCTGCCCGGCCTTGTTGAATCCTTCAACGATGTCCTGCGCGTTCGGCGTCGCGTTGAGCATGTCATATGGCTTCACCGACAGGTGGTCCAGGATCAGATCAAGCTGATCTGCAAGCGTTGCTTTACCCACCAACGACTCGCGGATGTTGGCCAGGGTTCGTTCTGTAAAGAGATCGATGGTAGCACTCAGAACCTCATCCTTGCTGGAGAACGCGTTGTAGAGCGTCTGCCGCGCCACGCCGGCTTCCCGTGCAATATCTCCCATGCCGGTTCGCTTGACCCCGTAGCGGGCAAACATGCGAAAGGCCGCGTCGATGATTTTTGTATTCCGTTCGTTCATGGGCGCAATTTGACAAACAGACGCCTTTTGTCAAATATGGACAAATATTCAAAAAATGTCTATTTGCACATGAACTATGGAGATCCTCATGACCCTGAACCCCGCCGGCCGGTTTCTGGCAAATACGATGCTGGAACCCCTCCACCAGCCCATCCCCAAGACACCCCATGACTACGGCATGAGTTACCGGGACGTGGCATTCACCACCCGCGACGGCGTGACCCTGCGCGGCTGGCTGGTGAATGAGACCGCACCGAAAGTGATTGTGATCACCCATTTCGGCTATCGGGCAAACCGCTATGGGTATCAGGTGAAGTACCAGCCGAAGACCAGCAAGCCATATGACCATGAAATCGAGTTTGGCTATGTCGCCAAACGTCTGGTGGACGCGGGCTATGCGGTCCTCATGTACGACCTGCGCAACCACGGTGAGAGTGACAGGGACGAACTCGGCGTGGGGACAGGAGGTATCGGCGAGCGGTTTGACGTCATCGCGGCGGTAGAGTTTCTGGCAAACGACCCGGCCACCGCGGCAAAACCGATTGGTCTGTTGAGTTACTGCTACGGCACCAACACGTCCTTCTGCGCCATGCAGGAAGACAGTCAGATTTTCAGGGACGCGGGCGTCAAGGCGATGGTGGCGCTTCAGCCCCTGCGTAATGGTGACTATCTGAAAGCGATGAAAATCCCCGGCTTCATCTACAGATCAGCTGACCGGCACTACAGAGCCCACACGGGCGGCATCTCTCTGCTGCCTCCAATTGAGGAGGCGGCCAAATCCGTGTGTGTGCCGACCCGGCTGGTGCAAGCCCGCAAAGATCCCATGACAAATCTCGCCTGGGTGGCGGAAGTCTTCGACAACATGCCGGTCGAAAAGGAAATGTTCTGGCTCGAAGAACCAACCCACCGCTTTGACGGCTACAACTGGTTCGCCGACCACCCGCAGGACATGCTGTCGTGGTTCGACAAATATGTCTGAGCGCTACTGAATGGTGTAACCGCCATCCACCACCAGTTCCGAGCCGGTGATGAAGCCCGACCGGTTGCTGGCGAGGAAGACGACGGCATCACCAATGTCGCGGGCATCACCCAGCTTGCCGAGCGGATGCGCCATGACCAGCATGTCGATCATCTCGTTCGAACTTTGGAACACAGCATCCGGACGCTTGGTGCCCTCTTCCACCGCGTCACGCACAAGAGCCGTGTCGATGAAACCGGGATGGATGGAGTTGACGCGGATGCCGTAGCCAAGCTCTGCGCATTCCAGCGCCACCACCTTGGTCATGATCCGCACACCGCCCTTGGCGGCGTTGTAATCCGCATTGCGCGGAAAGCCGACAATGCCCATCACCGACGAGATATTGATGATGGCGCCGTCAGCCGCTTCCTTGCTCGTATATTTCTTGATGGTCCGGACCCCGTGCTTGCAGCCGAGAAACACACTGTCGAGGTCAATGGCCGTGACCCGCTTCCAGTCTTCGAAGGCAAGGTCTTCCACATATTCGCCGGCCGGGGCCACGCCCGCATTGTTGACGAGGATGTGCAGCGCACCGAACTCGTTTTCTGCTTTCGCGACAGCGGCTTCCCACTGACCTTCCTGTGTCACATCGTGGGTGATGAAGACGGCCTTGCCGCCTTCATTTAGGATCTGGTCAACGACGACCTGGCCTTCATCGGCGCGCAGATCAGACACCACGACACTGGCGCCCTCCCGCGCGAGCCCAAGCGCTGAGGCCGCGCCCAGTCCGCGCGCACCACCGGTCACGAGTGCGACTTTGCCCGCCAGTGCGGGTTGATCCTGTTGAGCCATCTGGTCCCTGCTTTCGGTCTTGTTGTTGTTGCGTCAATATCGGTCTTGCGTATTGTGCCGCCCGAGGCGCCGAGCGCAACCACCAATGCCCATTCAGGAGACCTTCATGTCCAGCGAGACCGCTTTCGTTCACCTCATCACCTTCACGGGCGCAACAGACACGGTGGCCTCCAATCTGCGCGGCTATGTGGAACGCGAACTGGCCCGCTCCGCCCCCGCAGGCTTTCTGTCTGCCGTGGTGATTGAAGCCAAGGACGGCGAAAGCGCTGGCCTGCTGTCCTATTGGGAGAGCATGGAAGCCATCGAGGACATCACCGATGCCGCTCCATGGGAAGCGGCGATGGATTTGTGTGAGGCAGTCTGCGACGAACGCAAAGAGATGTCCTATGCGATCAGTGGTGCGGCTGCGGCGGGATAGTTTCAAGCACGGCGACCGCGCCAGACATCACGCGTGCTCATACAAGCGGACATGCGAGTAGACCCTCCGGTCAAGCCGGAGGGATATGGATTTTGGATGTGCCTGTAGCCGACTAAATCGACGAGCCGTGCTCTTCTTCGCCACAGCCGAGCATCTGGTCCATGGAGCGGGCAGGTTCGGGGCAGCCTGATTCACCGATGACCTTGGCGGGCACACCGGCAACAGTGGTGTTCTTCGGCACG
>JANQMQ010000368.1 GCA_028279995.1 Candidatus Phaeomarinibacter sp.
GACATTGCTTTTTCCCGCGCCACCTTCAAAAAGGCCGTTGCCGGATAGGCACTGCCTTTGCGTCCAACCAGAACCTCGCCAATGAGCAGGGGTGCACCCAGGCCAATCAGGCAGGCAAGATAGAGCAGCACAAACGCCCCGCCACCGTTCTCTCCGACGATGTATGGGAACTTCCAGATGTTGCCCAGGCCAACGGCGGAGCCAGATGCGGCAAAGACAAACATGAGCCGCGAAGACCAGTGAAGCCGGGGGGCAGGGGCATAGGTAGTGGACATATGTGTCTCTTTTCGGCAAGCGGTTGCATATAGGACATTTGTATTGCCGACGCGGCATGGCACAGTCGTCAGGATGGTTACACGAAGAATATCCGCAAAACGAACATCAGGGGCAAGCTGACAGATGGAAAACCAAAGTACGCTCGACAGGACGCATGACTGCGCTGGTGGATCAGCCTGCACGACGGATCATGCGACTCCGGACGATCTGTTTGGTTGCCCCTGTTGTGCGCCGGTGCTTGGTGAATTAGGGCTCCTGTCGCTTCCCCATATGGCTGCCTCCGCCAATGCGCAGGCCTGGAGCGCAGACAAGCTGGGACCACCTCCGCAGGCAGTTGGTCTGACTATCTTTGCAAATGCGACCATAATCACAGCCGATGCTGGGTTTACGATCGCCGAAGCGTTGGCGATTGACGGCGACAGGATTCTGGCGGTCGGATCGCTGGAGGACGTCAAGGCAGCGGTCAGGGACGATGCGACAATTGTCGATGCTTCCGGAAAGACCATCCTTCCGGGGTTCATCGAACCGCATATGCATTTCTTTCCGATAGCCATGCTCAGCCGCTTCGAGGACGTGGGGGCGATGCAGTGTCCAAGCGTTGCCTCGGTCTTGGAGCGCATTGGTGAACTGGCCAAGGACGCGAAAAATGATGAGTGGATCATTGCCCGGCAATTCGATCCATCGCTCCAGGACGGGCCTGATGCGATCACCCGGGAGATGCTCGATCCCGTTACCGGCAGCACGCCTTGCCTCATCTTCAACGCATCGCTGCATATCGCCTATTGCAACTCAGCAGCTTTTGATATTGCGGGGCTTGATGCAGATACGCCGGACCCGGATGGAGCAGCCTTCGGGCGAAATGCAGATGGATCGCTCAACGGTGTCTGCCAGGGTGGGCCGGCGTTCGGACAAGTGCTGGCACACAATCTGGCAGCTATGGCACTGGACGATGTTCCAGCAGGATGTAAGCACGTATGCGACCGGGCGAATGCCGTGGGGATTACGACATTCTGTGATCAGGCGTCGGGAAGCTTTCAGGGGGCGGGGGAGCTGGCTGCCTTCAAGGCGTTTTCAGAAAGCGGGCATATGACAGCTCGCCTGCGATACTCCCTGTTCGACAGCTTTGCCCATGTCTGGGACGACATGGATGTGTCGTTCGGGCAGGGCAATGAATATGCGCGGGCAACGGGCTGGAAGATTGTCTCTGATGGTTCGAACCAGGGGCGTACCGGGCTACAGCGAGAGCCCTATCTCGGTCGACAAGACAAGGGGCTGGCATATGTGGCGCCTGATGACCTGAAGGAGAAGGTCACGAAACGAGCGCTTGAAGGTTGGCAGGTCATTGTTCATGCAAATGGAGATCAGGCTATCGATAATACGCTGGCGGCGTTCGACGCGGCGTATGAAGCGGGTGCGCCGCGGGACATGCGCTATCGCATTGAACATTGCTCTGTCCTGCACGATGAACAGATTGAACGCATCGCCGAGATGGACCTGTCACCCAGTTTCCTGATTGGCCATATCTACTACTGGGCCAAGGCATTTCGTGATGAGGTTTTTGGGCCTGAAAAATCACGACTGCTTGGCCGGGCGAGGTCGTGCCAGGACGCTGGCATTCCCTGGACCATCCATTCCGATGAACCGGTGTCTGAAATGGGGCCGCTAAGGTGTATCGAGAATGCCGTGTCGCGGCATATGTGGAAGGAACCTGAAAGCACGCTCAACGCATACGAGAAAGTAACCGTCGAGGAAGCAATTCTCGCGCTCACCCGGACAGCCGCCTGGCAATGTCACTCTGACCATGAGGTGGGATCACTTGAGGCAGGCAAGTTTGCCGACTTTGTGGTTCTCGACAAAGACCCGCGCGAGGTGTCGGAGACGGAAATCTCGAAAATCAAAGTGCTGGAAACCTGGAGCGGTGGGCGGCAGGTCTATACAGCCTGAGCGAATGCGTAGGCAGCGGTTCTCATGCCTGCATCGGGGCTGGCCAAGGCATGCAGGGTCAGGTCATAAAGGCACATCATTTTTGTTGATTTGCAGGCATTCGACGGATTCATGACCGAAATATCTGAGCTCTTTGCACGCAACCGTTTATGGGCGGAGCGTCTCAAGGAGATAAATCCCAACTTTTTCAGCAGCCTTGCCGAGCAACAATCTCCTGAATTTCTGTGGATAGGCTGCGCAGACAGCCGCGTGCCGGCGAACGAAATCATCGACCTTCCGCCGGGGGGCGTCTTTGTTCACCGCAACATCGCCAATGTCGTGGTGCCTTCAGACCTTAACTGCCTGTCGGTTATTCAGTACGCGGTTGAAGTCCTGAAGGTGAAGCATGTGATTGTCTGCGGGCACTATGGGTGCGGCGGGGTCAAAGCCTCGCTGGACGACGCAGATCATGGGTTGATCGACAACTGGTTACATCACATTCGTGACGTGGCCCGTCTTCACCATGCTGACTTTGATGAGGGCATGAGTGAGGAAGAGCGGGTGGACCGCCTTTGCGAGCTGAATGTGATTGAGCAGGTTCGCAATGTCGCCAACACGACCATTCTGCGTCACGCCTGGGAGGCAGGAAGTCCCGTGCAGGTGCATGGCTGGGTCTATTCGATTGCGGATGGCATCGTGAAGGGACTGTGCACACATACCGCCGATGGCCTGCAGGACGACATGGCCTGATCCTCAGACGCTGACCGGAGTGCCACGCGATGTATGTTCGCCGCAATATTCGCCTGTCCCATGTGTTCAATGACTCATGGAGGTTTCTCGTCCTGGTCGGCTTCTGGTCAGTTCTGATTGTCTATCTGTTCGAGTTTCAGGGGTACGACTTTCTCGCCGTGCCGTTTCTTCCGGTCTCGACGATCGGTATCGCGGTCGCACTTTATCTCGGTTTCAAGAGCAACTCATCCTATGCGCGCTGGTGGGAGGCGGGTCAGATCTGGGGGGCGATCATCAATGACAGCCGCAGCTGGGGAAACCTGGTCTGCCATCTGATCCATGATGAGAATGGGCGTGTCGATCATGGTGCGCAGTTGGATCTGATGCGTCGCCACATTGCCTGGGTGAATGCTCTTGCCTATCAGTTACGTACAACGACCCGGTTGCGTGTGAGACCACGTACACGGATTTTCGATTTCAGGCGCGATATGGATGATCACGCATTCCACCAGCGCAAGGAAAGCTACCTTCGATACCTGGAGCAGGAAGAGATCGAGGCCGTGGAAAAGTGCGGCAACCCGGCGACGCAGATCATGCGCCTGCAGGGTGCCGATGTGCGAGACCTGGCGCTGGACGGGCAACTCGACTCCATTCGTGAAGTATCCATGATGGATATGGTCACGCGCTTCTATGACAGCCAGGGCAAGGCGGAGCGGATCGACAAGACGCCTTTCCCGCGTCAGATCGCGTTCTTTGGCACTGTGTTCACCTGGTTGTTCATTGTTCTGCTGCCTTTCGGGTTTCTCGATGCATTTCAGGGGGAGGTAGAGCGGCATGCGTTTGAAGGCCTTGTCGCCAAGGAATACATGTTTGCGCTGGTGCCGTTCACGATGCTGATTTCGTGGGTCTTCTATGTAATGGAGAAGGTAAGCGACTCCACAGAAGACCCGTTTGAAGGTGGCGTCCATGACGTACCTGTGTCCGCCATCTCGACCACCATCGAGATTGATCTCAAGCAGATGCTGGGAATGGATGATGTGCCCGAGCCGCTAAAACCGATTGACGACGTGCTGTACTGATTTTCTGGGTCGAACCGGGATTTGGTTAACGCGTCATTCACCATTTTCCATGCAGACTTTGCGCAGGACCACTCCTGGTCGCACAAGCAATCTGCGTGAGGGCACATGGCGTTTTGCCAGCTAGCGTATGTAAGCGATGTGAGCAGGTCGAACGGGTGCTACCACCCTGATGACCTGAGCCACCTTGTGGCTTGTGCCAAACGCAACAATGTGCGTGACGGCATCACCAGTTTTCTCGTTGCCGGGAACAGCGGCTTCGTACAGCTGATCGAGGGACCACGTGTTGCTGTGATGTCCTTGTTTGATCGACTTGAGAGTGACCCAAGGCACAGCAACCTGGTCTTGTTGCACAAGGCGGATGTGAGCCTCAGAGCGTTTCCCGACAATCCGATGTGCCTCATGCAGGCCGACTCGGAGGCGCTATCGCGTCTCGAGTGTGCAGTGCCGGCATTGGGGCAGGGGTTGTACTCGAAGCTGACGGCTGAAGCAGCCGGACTTGCCTAGACTTCTATTTTGACAGCGGAATGCAGGCATTGCCTGCGGCCTTGAGTGTCTGACAGATGCTGCGGGCCGTGGCTTCGTCCACGCCCAGATATTTGGCGCGATAGAGTGTGCTGGTCGCGCGCTGCAGTGGTTGGATCTGCTGGGTGGCCTGGGCCAGTTGCGGTGTGACCTTGGTAGCTGCTGCAAGCTGTGCCTTGGCAGCCGCTTCAGTGGAAAAGGCGCCAAGCTGAACGCCCCAGTCACCGGTGACGATCGCGGCAACAGGTGTTGAAGCGGGAGCGGGTGCTGGAGCCGGCTTCGCTGTCTGGGCAGCATTGAGAGAAGCAACAATCATCCTGTCAGCGTCCGCTGCATTGGTCGCGTTCCAGACGACTGCAATGACATCACGGTCGCCCGCCTTGCCGGTCTTGGCGCGATTGACCTTCGGGGTCGTATCCACTTTTGCGACGCCTGCGGAGCTGTTGCCGGAAAGTGCGCTCAGGAAACTGCGCGGTCCCTGATAGGTCTTGCCTTTCCAAGCAAAGCTCGTACCCACCAGTCCCTTGGCCCGTTCAGGAAAGGTCCGCATGAGGGCTAGGGAAAACTGGATCATATCGCGCGGCGTTGAAAACTGCTTGGGATTCGGCGCGCCGGAGATATTGGCGAAACTTGTCTGGCTCAGTCCGAGTTCTTTGGCCTTGGCATTCATCATGGTGACGAAACGGGCTTCGGAACCGGCCAGGAATTCAGCGAGGACAGCTGCCGCATCATTGGCAGACGCAGCAAGCACGGCGTCCAGGGCATCTCCTGCTGAAATGGTATCGAAGTGATCAAGGCCGAGAGATGGCTGGGGCTGCTTGATGGCAGTGCCGGACACGAAGATGTTGGTGGCTGGCTTAACTGTGCCGGCTTCAAAAGCCTCGAACATCAAATAGATGGTCATGAGCTTGGGAAGGGCCGGGGCGTTTTGCCGGGTGTCGGCATTGTCCGCCAGGAGAACGTCGCCATTTCGAGCATCAATAACAACCGCCGAGGCGGCGGCGTGGGCCGCGCTGGAGGCAGAAAAGCCTGCAATTCCAAGCAAAACCGCGAAAGCACAAGATGCAAATGTCCGCATCACCGAAATTCCCGTTCTTTGCCGCTGGGGTGCGGCGGGTCCGTCAAGTCATACACAGTTTACGGCTTAACCTTACAATCCACTTAAGACGGAATTCAGGCAATTGGTAGGCACAGGCAATACCTCAATTGTTCCTCATTCTGGCAACACTTCCTTTACCCCGTTCAACGAGCATGGGCCTGTAATTCCATGTCGGGGAGAGGCCCCAATGATGTCTTCGTTGAACACATACAGCTCCGCAAGCTGGCTGAAACGGATCTTTTCCAACCGCGAGGCTCTGAACACTGCACTTGCGGGCCTGCTACTGATCGCGCTTGCATTCGGCATGTCCGGAAAGGCACATGCGGAAGAAATAGCCGAAGAACTGGGTTCGTATGATCGCGAGATGCTCACATCGCTCATTGAAGCTGTAATTGCGGCTGATGAAGGCGACATGATCGTCACAGCGGCGATCCCGGATGCGTCGGCTCCTGCCTCCAGCCCCCGCAGCATCATTCCTGCACGCCGCGCCGATATTGCGGGAAGCGCTATCTCGGCAACACCGTTGGCGGCGGTTTCCAAGGCTGATCCCGGTTTTGCTCTTCAGCTTGGTTCTTTTGCATCTGCTGAAAATGCACAGCGTGGCTTCGAGCAGGCCACCAGCAAGTACGGTTCGGTTCTGTCCGAACACACACTGTATGTGCAGCCGATTGATCTGGGATCGCGGGGTGTTTTTCACCGCCTGCGTATTGGTGGGTTCGAAGACCTGCCGCAGGCCTCCGCCGCCTGCACAACGCTGGGCATTGCTGCCGCTGACTGCATGATCGTGTCTGCCGCGACGCAATAGTGATCTGCCTCAACGCGCGACAAGGTCTTGCGCGCTAGATATCATGTGCCAATCCTGCCGCTATGACAGAGCTGTCGTGGCGGCAGTTTCTTTTGTGGTGCATGGTGCGAGCAGATGAGTGACACAGAACACCCCCATTTGAAGCGGGCTGTCGGTCCCGTATTGCTGACCCTGTACGGGA
>JANQMQ010000425.1 GCA_028279995.1 Candidatus Phaeomarinibacter sp.
TGGCGGTCGAACCTTCACCATGCCACTCATGCGCGGCGTATGGACGATGTTTGTGCTGATGCTGATGCTGGCTCTGGCAACGGCGCTGGCATTAACGGCACTGGGTGTGCCGTTCGAGCCGGCCATCACCGCTGCCATCGGCGCTCTGGCCAATGCCGGGCCGCTGCTCGGGTTCGCAACCGGCGCGGATGGACTGCCGATCGGGACGGGGACGATCGAGGTGTATGCAGCCATGCCTGCCACGGCGAAGCTCGTCCTGAGCATCGCCATGGTTGCCGGGCGAGTGGAACTCCTTGCCTTTGTCGGTGTCATGACGGCGCTCGCCACTCAAGACAGTTAGGGACGGCGGATGAGCAGGATCGCTTTCGTCAAAGATGCTTTCAGCGCCGGGTCCTATGTGCACCGCCGGGAGGCAGGCGTTTCAATTGAGGATCGTGGCTTCCTCTTCTCGGACGGCATCTATGAGGTGTGCGAAATCCGAGGCGGTGGTCTTGTGGATGAGCAGCGCCATCTCGACCGGTATCAAAGCTCGCTCGCTTCACTACAGCTGATATCGCCGATGTCGTTGCGCAGTCTGCAACTGGTGTTACGTGAAACCATTCGCCGCAACAGAGTATGCGACGGCATCCTGTATTTTCAGGTGACCCGCGGGGCGGCCCGCCGTGATCATGGGTTTCCTGCACCTGATGTTCCCGCAACGCTCGTCGTGTTTGCCACACCCATTGATGTTGCTGCCCGCGAAGAAAAGGCGAGGACCGGGGTAACAGTTGTGACCCTACCGGATGAGCGCTGGGCGCGCCGGGACATCAAGACCACAAGCCTGTTACCGAACGTGCTTGCCAAGCAGGCGGCGCGCGAGGCGGGCGCCTATGAAGCATGGCTCGTGGACGAAGCTGGAACGGTGACGGAAGGTGCATCCACGAATGCATGGATCATTGCCGGTGACGGCACTATTGTGACCCGCGCTCTCAGTCATGACATTCTGCCAGGCATTAGTCGAAGTGTGATCCTTGATGCGGCGCGGGACCTGCAGATGAAAGTTGAGGAGCGTCCCTTTACCGTCGAAGAGGCCAAGGCAGCGTCCGAGGCATTCCTTTCCAGTTCGTCAGCAATCCTTTTGCCGATTGTGGGTATAGACGGAGCAAGGATCGGCAACGGCAAACCCGGCCCTGTGACACTTCGCCTGCGTGCTTTTTCACGTGGCATTTCGCAAATTTCCGACATGCATTTGCCCAGCATTTAGGCAAATCGGTCGATTGCCATGAATTAGCCCTTGTTCCGCAAGAAAACTGTATCAAATGATGGGTAAGAGACTGCGTCAGTGAGTCTAAGCTCCGGCGAGCAGCCATGCGGGTCTGCTTGGGGGCAGAACAAAAACAATAGAAAGGCCAAGTACATGTCCTCAGACAAACCGCAGAACCTCCAGGACACCTTCCTCAATTACATCCGTAAACAGAAGATGCCGGTTACGGTGTTTCTCGTGAACGGCGTGAAACTGCAGGGTGTGGTAACCTGGTTCGACAGCTTCTGCGTGCTGCTGCGCCGAGACGGCCATTCGCAGCTTGTGTACAAACATGCCATTTCGACGATCATGCCGTCGGCGCCGGTCCAGCTGTTCGATGATGAAGGCGAGGGATCCGGCGACTAGTCAGCGCCGGGACCGCCTCACATTTTGAAGACACCCAAAAAGACCAAAATCAAACAGCAATCATCTGCCGCTCCCGTGCAGGACGCGCACCAGGATATGACCCCGGTGGACGATCGCGTTGCCGCGACCGAAAGTGGTCGTGCCATTGTGTTTCACCCCTGGATCAAGTCGGGGCCCATTGCGGCTGCCGCGCGTCATACGCAACGGGCACCGGAAGACAGGCTGGAAGAGGCCGTCGGCCTCGCTGCGGCCATTCATCTCGATATTGCGCAGTCCATGGTCGTGCCGGTGGCTGATCCCAAGCCCGGGACCCTTTTCGGTCAGGGCAAGGTTGAGGAGATCCGGCATCTGGTGAAGCTGGAGGAGGCGGGGCTCGTCATTATTGACGGCCCGGTAACGCCCATCCAGCAGCGCAATCTGGAACGCGCATGGAAAGCCAAGGTGCTCGACCGGACGGGCTTGATCCTCGAGATCTTCGGTGAGCGCGCCGCGACCCGCGAAGGCACGCTGCAGGTGGAACTCGCGCACCTGATGTATCAGAAGAGCCGCCTGGTCCGGTCATGGACCCACCTTGAACGCCAGCGTGGCGGGTTGGGCTTTGTAGGCGGTCCCGGTGAAACGCAGATCGAAGCAGACAGGCGTCACATCCAGGACCGCATCACCAAGCTGGAGAACCAGCTTGAGCGCGTCACCCGTACCCGTGAATTGCACCGCAAGACGCGCCGCCGTGTGCCGTATCCGGTCGTGGCTCTGGTCGGCTATACCAACGCCGGCAAATCGACTCTGTTCAATCGCCTGACAACATCAGGCGTGCTCGCAGAGGACATGCTGTTCGCCACGCTGGACCCGACCATGCGGGCACTCGATATGCCCGGCGGCCAGCGGGTGATCCTGTCGGACACGGTGGGCTTTATCTCCGACCTGCCCACATCGCTTGTCGCTGCCTTCCGCGCGACGCTTGAAGAAGTGCTGGAAGCAGAACTCATCCTGCATGTGCGCGACATCTCGCACCCGGATACCGCCGCTCAGCGGCAAGACGTTCATGATGTCCTACGCGAACTTGGTGTCGATCCGCAGGACACGACACGAGTTGTTGAGGTTGCCAACAAGATTGATCAGCTTGATGACAAGTCACGCGAGGTGCTGAACGCCACCATCAAGGACGATCCCAATCAGATCGCCGTGTCCGCCATAGCCGGGGAGGGGATTGATCCGCTCAACACCCTGATCGAGAGCCGGGTGACGGCTCACCTGACGGAAATCGATGTGGTCCTCGGCCCCGGTGATGGGGCGGCACGCGCCTGGTTGCATGAAAACTGCACAGTGACAGGTGAAGACACGCCGGATGAGAACGGGAACGTCCGTATCATGATCAAAGTATCGGCGGCTGACACAGGCCGGATCAACAAGCGTTTCCCCGGCCTGCTTCCAGAAGCGCTGGAGCTCTAGCGGCTACTCGACGGGGCCGCCGGTGCAACCGCCTTCATCATTCGCGCAGGTGACCGAGGCCACATCCTTGCCCGCTGCTGCATCCCGCACCCAGTCAACAGCGCGGACACCCTCTGCCTCGAAGGTATACATCTCGTCGAAACGCAGCAGCGTGTGAAAGGTCCCGGACGCGGTGAAGCTACGGAAGTTTTCAATGTCCGTTGCCAGATCATCAAGATTGGCTTTGAGCAAAGGATAGACCTCGCTGTCAGACCCCAGCAGTGTCAGGAACTGCTTCTGCACACTGTCATAGGCCGTGTTGAACTGGCGGAACTTGATCTGCGGAAACTGCGTTGCTGTCGCAACATAGAAGTCATCGAAGCTTGAGGTTTCAGCGGACAGCGCCTGCATGGACGGCCAGTCCGGCAGGTCCGTGTAGATGCCAAGGTTTTCGCTCAGCTCCGGATTGGCGCCGACACGGTATCCACCGGCACCCCCGGCAAACTGGATGACCTCTGCTTCGGGATAGGCTTCCTGAACAACCCCCGCATAGACAGGCGAGGAGACTGCACCGGCGGACCCGCCCGAGACGAACACGGTCTTGGGTGCGGTCACATTGTCAAACAGCCATCCAAGCGCCGCCATGGTATTGGCCTTGCCACGATGGTGAATGGTGATCTCGCTGCCGTCGGGCTTGGTGTACGTCTTGTCGTTGGCACCAATGTGCACGTCGCCGGTGCAGTAGGAGACAAACAGCTGTGTCCAGGCGCTGAATGGATTTTCCGGATTGTCCTGCGCAAAGGCCCCACCGCGGGTGCGCGGATCATTGTGGGGCAGCTCAGCCATGGGAACATAGGTGGTGGGTTCCACATTGGCGTCACAGGTTTGCCCCGCCCAGCAGGCCCCTCCGCCGTTGAGGAACACCATGACCTTCTCACGAGCCCCGGGCTTCACATGAAATGAATAGGGCGTGCCCATAGCGCACTTGGTGTCGCCGCCCGGCTTGATCGTATTCCAACCGTCCGACATGTCATCGATTGACGTCAGCGGTTCGGCGAAGGCCGTGCCGCCAAGTGCCAGTGAGGCAGCAGCTGCCAGAAGTGTTGCCTTGATCATGTTGTTTCCTCCGGTAATTCGGTCACCGTCTGTGACTGCTCCTCGTTCTTGGCTCTGGTCCACAGAGCATCCATTTCCTCAAGCGTGGACCGCTCAGGCGTCCGTCCGTCTTCCGCCAGCCAGGCCTCGATCTGGCGGAAGCGCCGTTCGAACTTGGCGTTCGTGCTGCTCAGAGCCTGCTCCGGATCCACATCAAGATGACGCGCCAGATTGGCATAGACAAACAGGATGTCGCCGAGCTCATCCATCACTCGTTCCGTCGGCGCACCCTTGTCGACTTCCGCCTTGAGCTCGGCTGTTTCCTCGGCGAGTTTGTCGAGCACCTGTGACGTCTGCGGCCAGTCAAAGCCGACCCGCGCGGCACGCTTTTGCAGTTTGACCGCGCGAACCAGTGCGGGCAGAGCCATGGGAATGCCGTCCAGCGTAGCGGGCAGGACATCGTCAGACTTGGCGGCACGCTCTTCAGCCTTGATCTTTTCCCAGCTGCCTTTGACAGCTACGGGCGTGTCTGCATCGCCGTCGCCGAACACATGCGGGTGCCGGCGGATCATCTTGGAGGAGATAGATTCCACCACATCATCGAACACGAAGCTGCCTTCGTCCTCGGCAATGCGCGAATGAAACACCACCTGCAGCAGCAGGTCGCCCAACTCATCCTTTAGATCATCCCGGTCGCCGCGCTGAATGGCGTCGGCGACTTCATAGGCCTCCTCGATGGTGTAAGGCGCAATCGTTTCGAACGTCTGCTCCAGATCCCAAGGGCATCCGCCGTCCGGGTCCCGCAGCCGCGCCATGATGGCGAGCAGGGTCTCGATGCGGCGTTTGTCGGAGGGGAGCGGAGCGGCCATAGGCTAGTCCGGTGTTCGGTCGTGCACGCCGGTTGCCACCGCAGCGACGGCAGCAGCGGCGTCGGCAGGACCTTCATGATCATGATGCCGGTCAGCAAGTTTCGCCCGCAGTTCAGCCTGGGCTTCTTTGGTCAGCGGATAGCTCCACATGACGATGCCTGCCAGGGCCATGAAGATAGCGGGCAGCCCCACATACAAAGCCAGCAGCTGGTTCAGTGTTTCAGGACTGTTGGCGCCGACTTCCGGAACAAAGCCAATCATGTCAAGCATGATGTAGGTGATGCCGACAGCGACTGCGAAACCGATCTTGTTGGTCATGGTCAGCAGAGAATAATAGAGCCCGGTGCGCTGCTGGCCGGAGTCAATCAGATCGCGGTCACACACATCCGCCATGATCGCGCGCAGCAGGAATGACCCGGCGCCGTAGGCAAGGCCATACAGCGTATTGCCGAAGAACAGCCACCAGAATTCCTCACGCGGCATGAAAATCACAAGGGGCAATGCCAACGCGCCGTAGAACATGGCGATGGCCAGGGTCTTGTGCTTGCCCATCTTGTGCGCAATGCGCAGCCAGATCGGCACACCGATGAAACCGGCAACGAAGTAGACCAGCAACAGCAGGCTGGCTGTGTCCGGCAGGCCCATCACGTAAGACGCAAAGAAGATGTAGAGCGACCCGGTAATACCCGGCGCGATACCAACGAGCAGGTCTGCCAGCAGAACCCGCCGCAGCAGATTGTTCTTGAGAATAAGACGGCCCGACTCTTTCCAGTTGATGCTGGCCTGCGGCACGCTCTTGAACTCAGGCACCACAGTGACGGCAAGGGCGATGGTGATCGGCAACAGGATGATCACGAACCACCCCATGGCCGCGACACCATCCGCCAGGCCCTCGCTGTTGCCGGTTACATCCAGGATGGCAGGCAGTGCGAGGACGGTGAACGATCCGAAGATTAGCGCAAACTCTCGCCAGCCCTGAATGGACGAACGTTCGTCATAGTCGGTTGAGAGTTCCGCCCCCCACGACATGTGCGAGATCGTGATGAGCGTCCAACCAATATAGAGGATCACCATCCAGAACATCAGATAGGTGCCGCTGACAGGGGCGGTCGGCATGAACAGCATGTAGGACGAGAGCATCAGAATGGGTGCGGAGATCACCAGCCAGTGGCGGCGGCGTCCCCAGCGCGAATGGATTCGGTCGGAGAGGGTGCCGAGCACTGGATCGGTGAACACGTCCCAGAAGCGGGCTATCATGAAGATGGTGCCCACAAGCGTCAGCGACAGACCCATGTCCTCTGCATAAAATGGAGGCAGATACACAACAATGGGTAGGCCAAGGGCTGCAATGGGAATTGCCGGAAGGGCAAAGGAGCCGAGTTGGAACTTGGAAATACGCCCGTTGGCCATTGAATGTGTCACCCGAAATTACTGAAGTGCGCGCGACACTAATGCGCCGGGCGATGCGAAACAATCTTGCAGCCGGATCAAAAATCTCGGGTGGAAGGGATTAGAGCGCAATGCCGAAACGCGCCGCGACGAATACAACAATGGCATAGAGCATCACCGTCATTCCCATCGAGAGCCCCAGGGCAGGCCAGAAGGTGTAGTCCGCTCTGAGGAGGGCAGGCATGACCAGAAACATCGGCAGCGACGGCAGCACGTAGAAGAAGGTGGCTTCCAGATGGTCTGCCACCCGCGTGGTGTCGCCCGTGTCGTTCCATAGCCAGATGACGGCCAGAATGGAGATAAGGGGGAGGGACGCAACCAGCGCGCCAAAGGCCGGGCTGCGCTTCGATGTCTCGGCAACGATCATCACCAGTACACCGGAGATCGCGGCCTTGATGATCGTCTGAAGCATGGGATGTCTCCTGCCGTGAAGTCTGTAACGCAGCCTAGTAGTGCGTCAT
>JANQMQ010000489.1 GCA_028279995.1 Candidatus Phaeomarinibacter sp.
ACGAGTGGCTCGACAGCTATGCCGGTGTGTTTGATGCGGGCCCCGTGCACTTCAAGGAAAAGCGCCGCAGGAAACTGGTTGAACTGGGCATCATTCCGGATGACGCCGAGATGGCCCCAACCCTTAACTTCCCCGCGTTCCTCGACTCGCACAAGCGCGCGTGGGAAGAACGTGACGCTGCGGAAAAGGCCGATGATATCCGCCGCATGGAAATCTATGCGGCAATGGTCGAGATCGTTGATCAACAGATCGGGCGCCTGCTCAACCATCTCGCCGCAGCGGGAAAGCTGGACAACACCTACGTTCTGTTCATGTCAGACAACGGTGCAGCCACCAGCACACCACTGATCTACCCCCACAACACCCGCGAATGGCTGCATGAGAATTATGATTTGAGTACGGAGCATATGGGAAAACCGGGAAGCTTCACGACCATGGGCCGGGACTGGGCCAACAACAGCAACACGCCGTTTCGGCTGTTCAAGGGAACCGTGGGTGAAGGGGGCATCCGGTCACCCTTCATTATCGCCGGCCCCGGTGTTGGTCAGAGTGAGGTCAGGCAGGTCCCTGTTCAAGTGACAGATATCAAGCCGACAATTCTTGAGCTTGCGGCACTGGATGCCGGTACCGACCCCCTGTATCAGGACAAGCTGCTTCCCCACGGCCGCTCCCTCCTGCCATTTGTCGTCAACGGCGACCTGGAGAACACGACCCCCATCGCAATGGAACTGTTTGAGAACAAGGTGGTCCGCCAGGGGCATTGGAAGGCTGTGTTTGTCCGGCCACCGGCGGGGTCGGGCGAGTGGGAACTCTACGATGTCGTTGCCGACCCCAGTGAGCAGGACAATCTGGCCGATGCACATCCTGAGATTCTCGAGGCTCTTCTGGCAGAATACGGCGCATTCGCGGACCGCAACAGCCTTGTGCCTGCAGATCAACCGTTACAGGTGCGCCTGGATTCCTTCCACGAGGGAGACTGCAACTGGTACTGCCAACTCAAATTCCGAGCGGCGGGTTGGATCGCCAACCGGTAGTGGATTTGATGAGAATTTTTGGAGCCAGGCTGAAGCGAGCGAGAAAGCTAGACATCAGAACAAACTGATCGCTTGGTGGTGTGGAAACGGCTGGTGCGTACTGTGAAAAATGCTGGCAGAGAAAATAGTACGGTTCCCCGCCTGCGTCCCAGCTAATCCCCATCGATGCTTTGGACGCCTTGCGGTCGACCGCTGAGCAGCCTTCCGGCCTTGCGGGCCACCACATAGAAGGTGGGCGTGAAGAGCAATCCAAAGAGCGTGACACCGAGCATCCCGTAGAAGACGGATGTGCCGAGCGACTGACGCATCTCATATCCGGCACCGGTCGCGATCATCAGCGGTACAACACCGAGAATGAAGGCGAAGGATGTCATCACGATCGGGCGCAGGCGCAGACGGGCAGCCTCCGCAGCGGCAGCTTCCGATGACTGGCCATTGTCCTCGGCCTGCTTGGCAAACTGCACGATCAGGATAGCGTTCTTTGCCGCTAGGCCGATTAGGACCACGAAGCCGATCTGCACGAGGATGTTTACATCCAGCGCGTGGAACAACACGCCTGACACGGCAGACAGCAAAGACATCGGCACGATCAGGACAATCGCCATCGGCAGCGTCAGGCTTTCATACTGAGCAGCCAGCAGTAGGAAGACGAATAGCACGGCCAGGGCGAAAGCAATGGCTGCTGTATTCCCGACCATGCGTTGCTGCAGGGCCAGTTCCGTCCACTCGAAGTCGAAGCCCTGGGACAGGGTCGTGTTTGCCGAGGCCTCGACCGCTTCCAGAGCATCTCCTGTTGAAAACCCCGGTGCCACGTCTCCCTGAACAGCGGCGGCCGGATAGAGATTGTAGCGCGCGACCCGGTTGGGGCCAGTGATGTCGGCGAAAGTCGCAACCGTGCCGATCGGCACCATATTGCCGTCGATATTGCGTGTGCGCAGGCGGGCAATGTCTTCTGGTGTCTGCCGGTACTGGTCTTCCGCCTGTGCGGTGACGCGGAAAGTGCGACCAAAAGCGGTGAAGTCGTTCACATAGGCTGAGCCCAGATAGACCTCAAGGGTCTCGAAGACATCCGATACGGCCACACCCAGCTGCTCAGCGCGAACCCGGTCAATATCGGTGAAGAGTTGAGGTGTCTTGGTGTTGAAGATTGCAAAGGCTGAGGTAACGGGCTCGGTAGCGTTGACCGCGCCGGTGAGCGCAAAGGCCTGCGCCTCTAGAGCTTTATATCCCATGCCGCTACGGTCCTGGACGTAGCCCTTGAAGCCACCCGCGTTGCCGATGCCGCGTACGGGCGGAGGCGGCACCACGAGGACAAACGCATCCTGATAGGTCCCGAAGGTAGTGCGCAGGTCACCCAGGACGCGATTGATGTCATAGCCCAGTGGCACGCGGTCAGCGATATCCGTCATGGTGAAGAACACGGCGGCGGCGTTTGAGGCTGTCGTAAATGTCGCGCCGTCAAAGCCTGCAAAGGCCGCCGCATGTTCAATATGCGGGTGCTGCAAACCGTCCGTGATGATGCGGTCCATGACAGCCTCGGTACGTGACAGAGAAGCGCCTGGCGGCAGCTGGATGACGGTGATCACATAGTTCTGGTCGACCGGTGGTACGAAGCCGGACGGCGCCCGTTCGAACTGATAGGCCGCCAGCGCTACAAGCCCGCCATAAACCACCAGCACCAGTGCGCTCATCCGCAGCAGCTTGCGCACCAGCGCACCATACCCCTCATTCAGAGCGTCGAACCCGCGGTCGAATGTACCGAAGAGCAATGCCAGCGGCTTCTCCCAGAGCTTGAGGGCAGTTGCTTCTTTCTTAGGCTTAAGAAGCAGAGCCGCCATTGCGGGTGAAAGGGTGAGGGAGACACCGGTGGAGATTACGGTCGCGGTGGCGATGGTCACTGCAAACTGCCGGTAGAACTCACCGGAAATGCCTTCCAGAAATGCGGTCGGTACGAACACAGCGAGCAGCACCAGTGACATGGAGATCAGCGCGCTTCCGACTTCGTCCATGGTGGCCCGGGCCGCATCGCGCGGATTGAGCCCTTCATGGATACGGCGCTCCACA
>JANQMQ010000490.1 GCA_028279995.1 Candidatus Phaeomarinibacter sp.
CTGCGACGTGACGCCCGCCTTGAAATGCGCCAGCGCCAGCGCGCCGCCTTCGCGGACCGCATCAAGCAGAATGGCGTGGTCGGAAACGAGATCAAGCCCGCTATTCTGCTTGATGCGGTCCGCGAAGGCGGCGCGCTGGCGCTGGCGCATTTCAAGGCGGGCGTCACGTCGCAGAACAAGCAGGACGGCACGCCGGTGACCGAAGCGGACTTCGCCGTTGATGCCCTGCTCAAACAACGTCTGCGCGCGGCCCAGCCGGACTATGGCTGGCTGTCGGAAGAAACCGAAGACGACGAGGCCCGCCTCGCCACCACACGCCAGTGGATGGTGGACCCGATTGACGGCACCCGCGCCTTCATCAAGGGCCGCCCGCATTTCGCCGTCGTCGCCGCGCTCATTGATCAGGGACGCCCGGTGTCCGGCGTCATATACAACCCGGCGACGGACGAGCTGTTTGAAGCGCAGGCGGGCAAGGGTGCGCTGTTGAACGGCAAGCCCATTTCCGTCACCGACGTGCCCGAGGTGGAAGGCTGCCGCATGCTCGGCGCCGAAGACATGTTCCGGCACCCGGCCTGGCCGCAGAAATGGCCGCCCATGGAGATTGCCCAGCGCAATTCCATCGCCTATCGCGGCGCCCTCGTCGCGTCAGGCGATTTTGACGCCATGCTGGTGATGAACTGGAAGAATGACTGGGATCTCGCGGCCGCGGACCTGATTGTCCATGAAGCGGGCGGGCATATGACCAGTCATACCGGTGACCGTTTCACATATAATGGCAAAGACCCGCGCCACCGCACGGTGGTTGCGGCGGGGCCTGCGTTGCATAAGGCCCTTCATGACCGTATTGGTGCCATCAAGCTGCCGGGCTAGGTCCGGTGCCTGTTGCGGGGAGACATGACAGCATGAGCGACAACAACACCGAGCAGCTTCTGCACCTTGTAATGGGCGGACGCCTCACGGATCTCGCGGGCACCGAGTTCGAAGACTTGTCGAAGGTCGACATCGTGGGCGTCTATCCCAACTACGCCAAGGCGCATGAAGCCTGGAAGGCCGCGGCGCAGCGCACGGTGGACGACGCCCAGATGCGCTACTTCATCGTGCACCTGCACAAGCTGCTTGACCCCGACACCGACGCCAATACTGACGCCGACTGACCGGACCAGAGGCGGAGCAAGTCCCTGTTCAAGAAGATTGCCAGATCGGCCCTTGTTGCGGGCCTCATCGCCACGCTGGCGTCGTGGTACATCCGCTTCATGCTGTGGACCAGCCGCATCGAGGTGGAGAACGGCCACATCCCGGAACAGTTCTGGGCGGCAGACAAGCCGTTCATCGTCGCCTTCTGGCATGGGCAGATGCTCATCATCATTGATTGCTGGCGGTGCGAGAAACCCATCAGCATGCTGATTTCCCAGAACATCGATGGCGAGATGATTGCGCAGACCCTCGCCAAGCTCGGTATCGGCGCGGTTCGCGGTTCGTCCGACAAGGCGGGTAAGGACAAGGGCGGGCGCGCCGCCCTACGCGGCATGCTGAAGATGCTCAAGGAGGGCGACAGCATCGGCATTACGCCGGACGGCCCGCGCGGCCCCGGCATGCAGTCCAAGGAGGGGCTGATTGTTCTGGCGCGTCTGTCCGGCGTGCCGATCCTGCCCGTCGCCGGGGCGAGCAACCGTGCGAGGATCATGAACAGCTGGGACCGCTTTGCGCTGCATCTGCCGTTCTCGCGCGGTGTCATCAAATGGGGTGAGCCGATTTACGTCGCCCGCGATGCAGACGCTGACGCCATGGAAGCGACCCGCGCGGAACTCGACAGCGTGTTGCAAACCCTGAGTGCGGAGACCCGCCAGACAATGGGCCATCCGCCGCTGGAGCCCAGGACGTGAGCGGCGCCCCGGTACGACTGACCTTGGGCCTCCGGGTTTACCGGGGGCTGACGCGCGTCCTGAGCCCATTGATCCCCGCCTATCTGCGCCGCCGCATGAAGCGCGGCAAGGAAGACCTGCAGCGCATCGGCGAACGGCTGGGGACGCCCGGCCTCGCCCGCCCGGACGGGCCGCTGGTCTGGCTGCATGCCGCCAGCGTTGGCGAAAGCCTCTCCGTCCTGTCGCTGATTGATCGCATTCTGGCGGCACAGCCCGGCCTTACACTGCTGGTCACCTCCGGCACCGTCACCTCCGCCCGGCTTCTCGGTGAGCGATTGCCGGAGCGCGCATTGCACCAGTTCGTGCCGGTGGACACGCCCGGAGCTGTCACCGGCTTTCTGGCCCACTGGCGGCCCGATGCCGCCGTGCTGGTGGAAAGTGAGCTCTGGCCCAACCTCATCACCCTGACGAGAGCACAGGGCATTCCGATGGCGCTGATCAATGCCCGGATGTCAGCATCGTCTGTGCGCGGCTGGCGCTGGTGGACCGGGGCAGCCCGCGCCATCACCGGCAGCTTTGATCTTGTGCTGGCCCAGGACGAGACCGCCGCCACCCGTCTCAAACTGCTTGGCGCGACGGGGGCTAAGACCGTCGGCAATCTGAAGGTGGATGCCGCGCCGCCGCCCGCCTCTGATGAGCTGCTCGCAGAGATCACCCAACTGGTCGCCGGGCGGCCCTCATGGGTCGCGGCGAGCACCCACCCGGGCGAGGAACGCATCATCGCCGAGGCGCATCAGCTTCTGAAACGCGCCATTCCTGATCTGCTGACCGTGATCGTGCCGCGTCACCCCGAGCGTGGCGGCGAGGTGATGCGACTGCTGGCAGACATGCAGTTGGCAACGGCCCAACGCAGCCGCAAGGACAGCGTCATCGGCACGACCGACATCTATCTGGCAGACACCCTCGGGGAACTGGGAGGGTTCTTCCGCCTCCTGACGATTGTGCTCATGGGCGGATCGCTGGTGCGTGTCGGCGGTCACAACCCCATCGAACCCGCGCTTCTGGGAGCCGCCATTCTGACCGGTCCACATGTGCATAACTTCGAGGACATTTACCGCGCCTTCAATGCGGCCAACGCCAGCGAGACCGTGACGGACCCTGCGTCCCTTGCCGCAGCGATCGGGCGGCTGATGGCAGATGGGGCCCTTGCCGGTGCGCGCCTGACAGCGGCAGCTGAAACGGCGGGCAGCCTCACCGGTGCGCTGGAGGCCACTCTCGACAAACTGCTGCCCTTCCTTAAGGCTGCCACATCTTCAAAAAACAACGGCAATGAGGTGGCTGATGCGCGCCCCTAGGCACTGGCAGGACGCAGACCACTGGCTGGCGAAAGCGCTGTCGCCGGTCGCATCGCTCTACGCTGCCATCAGTAATGCCAGAACCCGCATGGTGGTGCCGCAGCGCGCCAGCATTCCTGTGGTCTGCATCGGCAACATCACCGCAGGCGGCAGTGGCAAGACACCGGTCTCCATTGCCATTGCCAAACGGCTGGCAGCGCTGGGGCACCGCCCGGCCTTTCTCACCCGCGGCTATGGCGGCCGTCTGCCCGGTCCGCTGCTGGTGGACGCTGACACGGCCCATGCCGTCGATGTGGGCGACGAGCCGCTGCTGCTGGCCCGTAGCTTTCCGACCATCATCTCCGCCAACCGCCCGAAAGGCGCTGACATGGCGGGGTTTCAGGGCGCCAGTGTGGTGGTGATGGATGACGGGTTTCAGAACCCCTCCCTGCACAAGGATGCAAGCTTGGTGGTCGTCGACGGGGATAGCGGCCTTGGCAACGGATTGCTGATCCCCGCAGGTCCCTTGCGCGAAACGGCAGAGCAGGCCCTGTCGCGCGCCGACGGCCTTGTCGTCATGGGGCAATCCGAAGGAATGAGCAACAGCGCAGAAGACGTCGTGGCCCTGGCCCGGTCGCGGGACATTCCGGTTTTTCGTGGCACCCTTGCGCCCACAGGCGACACGGACCAGTGGCGCGGCAAGCGGGTCATCGCTTTTGCCGGTATCGGCCGGCCGGAAAAGTTCTTCGACACGCTTCACAGTCTGGGCGCCGACATCCGCGAGACGCAGGTTTTTGGGGACCATCATGCCTTTACCGATGATGAGGCCCAGGCGCTGCTGAGCCGCGCCCGTGACGGCGCGCTGGCTCTGGTGACAACCGAAAAGGACATGGCGCGTCTTGCGGGCTCCGGTCACTCAGGGGCACTTGCGGAACTGCGTGCCCACGCCCGAACACTGCCGGTGGAGGTCACCTTCGATGATCCCGATGCGCTTGACCAGTTGCTGAAGGCACGTATCAATGCGGCCTCGCAGGCAGGAG
>JANQMQ010000514.1 GCA_028279995.1 Candidatus Phaeomarinibacter sp.
GGGCGGGGACCGGCCGTCTGGCGCAGGAAGTGGTGACGGAACTGGCGCCTTCGGGCGTGCGCTATCTGGGCCTCGATCTTTCGCCGGTGATGGTCAATCTCGCGACCAACGGGCTGCGCTCTTGCCCAAACGCCTTTGCCGTCGTCGGGGATGTCCGCGCACCGCTGCCTTTGCGGGACGGGTGCGTGTCCCATGTGTTTGCTGCCTATGTGCTGGACATTTTCTCGGAAGACGAAATCCGCGGTGTCTATGAGGAAGTGCGCCGGGTGCTCAAGCCGGGCGGGCTGTTCGGCGCGGTCAGCCTCACGGGCGGCTACACACCACTGTCGCGCCTGACGGCGAGCCTTTGGTCCGCCGTGCACCGGATGCGACCGCAGGCCGTCGGAGGCTGCCGGCCGCTGGAGCTTCTGGCCTGCGTGCCCGACGGGTTCGAGATCGCCCATGCCTGCAAGAAAGTGGCAGGCGGCATTCCCTCCGAAGTGATCGTCAGCAGGAAGCCATTTTAGTTTCCGTTTTCCCGGACGTGCTCGCGATCACTCTCGCTTCAACCCCTGAAGTAAGAAAAGACCGTCCAGCAGCCGATGAGAATGAACGCGATGCCTGCAAGTAGCTGGACGGGAATCTGATCCACAAATCTGGCGGCGTTGGCGCCAAGCAGAACAGCGATACCTGTTGATGCCGTGAGCGCCAGTGATGCTGCTGCAAAGACCAGCCAGGGGTTGAGGTCCTCATCGGTGGCGAACAGGAGGGAAGCAATCTGCGTCTTGTCCCCAAGTTCCGCCAGAAAGACGGTAATGAAGACTGTCAGGAGGGCATAAAGGGTCATGGATGGCTCCGGCAATGGTGTCTGCGATCTTATCAACCGGCAGGCTTATCAATGTCGAGAGCAGGCAGGCGATCGATGGCCGGGGAGGCAATCCCAGTGTTCCCCTTGGTCAAGTTGCATCCAAACGCCGGACAAATGCGGAGCCGGAGAGGGCGCAATTGCTCCTCGTTGACGGGCCTGTGTGGCCTAGCTAAACCCCTTATCCAAGCAAACAAAAACGATGACAGGGAGCGCGGCGGCAGATGGATTTTGCCCTCACGGAAGATCAGCGGGCCTTCTTCGACACGGCCCAGGATTTCGCGGCCAATGAACTCGCGCCCCACGCCGCCGAGTGGGATGCGAACGCCATCTTTCCCGTCGACACCATGCGCAAGGCAGCCGCACTTGGCTTTGCAGGCATCTATGTCCGCGAGGATGTGGGTGGCAGTGCGCTGACGCGGCTTGATGCGGCGCTGATCTTTGAGGCGCTCTCGGAGGGGTGCACCTCAACCGCGGCCTATATCTCGATCCACAACATGGCGTCGTGGATGATTGACACATTCGGCAATGAAGACCAGCGCCAGACGTGGTTGCCCAAACTCACAACCATGGAGCTGATTGCAAGCTATTGCCTTACCGAACCAAGCGCCGGGTCGGATGCCGCCTCGCTCAAGACGAAGGCCGTGCGCGATGGGGATCACTATGTCCTCAACGGCGCAAAGGCATTCATTTCCGGGTCGGGTACATCGGACGTCTATGTCTGCATGGTGCGCACGGGTGACGAAGGCGCGGGCGGTGTCTCCTGCATTGTGGTCGAGAAGGGCACGCCGGGTCTTTCTTTCGGTGCCAACGAAAAGAAGATGGGCTGGAACTCGCAGCCGACGGCAGCAGTCATCTTCGAGGACTGCCGCGTGCCGGTGGACAACCTCATCGGTGAGGAAGGCGATGGCTTCAAGATCGCCATGAAGGGACTCGACGGCGGCCGCCTCAATATCGGGGCGTGCTCCATTGGCACGGCGCAGGTCGCGCTTGATACGGCCATGGCCTATGCCAAGGACCGGCAGCAGTTCGGCAAGGCGATTTCGACCTTCCAGGCTACGCAGTTCAAGCTGGCGGACATGGCGACGGAACTGGAAGCGGCGCGTCTGCTATTGCGTCAGGCGGCGACCAAACTCGACAAGAAGGAGCCCGATGCTACGCAGCACTGCGCCATGGCCAAGCGGCTGGCGACGGATACCGGCTTTGAGGTGGTCAACCAGGCGCTGCAGATCCATGGCGGCTATGGCTATCTGAAGGACTATCCGCTGGAGCGCCATCTGCGGGACGTGCGTGTGCATCAGATCCTTGAAGGGACCAACGAAATCATGCGCGTCATCATCTCGCGCGAAATGCTGAACCGGTAAGACCCATTCATGTCAGAACCAGAAATTCTCTTTGAGGTGAAGGGCGCGGCAGGCGTCATCACCTTGAACCGCCCCAAGGCGCTCAACGCCTTCACCCTCAACATGATGCACGCGCTGCATCCGCAGCTCATTGCATGGGCCGACGATCCACGCATCGAGCGGATTATCGTCAAGGCGGCCGGTGATCGCGCATTCTGCGCCGGCGGCGATATCCGGGCACTGTATGATTGGGGCACGTCGGATGATCCGATGGCGGTTGATTTCTACAATCAGGAATACAAGCTCAACACCTTTATCAAGGAATACCCAAAGCCGTACATCGCCTTCATGGACGGCATCACCATGGGTGGTGGTGTCGGTCTTTCCGTACACGGATCACATCGTGTGGCGACGGAAAAAACGACATTCGCCATGCCGGAAACGGGCATTGGTCTCTTTCCGGATGTGGGCGGAACCTACTTCCTGCCGCGCACGCCAGGCCTGACCGGCATGTGGCTGTCCTTGACCGGCGCTCGGTTGAAGGCGGCGGACGCGCTTTATGCCGGCATTGCCACACATTATGTGCCCTCGGCTGATCTGGATGAACTCGAGGCAGAACTGTGCGCCCCGGGCATCGATGTTCGCGCTGCGATGACCATCCACGGCTCACAACCTGATAGCGGCACGCTCGCGGGTCTTCAGGACGATATCTCCAGGCTCTTCAGCGGGGAAAGCGTTGAGGCCATTCTGGCTGACCTTGATGCGGACGGCGGTGAATGGGCGCAGGCGCAGGCTGCCACCATCCGGACCAAGTCACCGACCAGTCTCAAGGTCGCTTACCGCCAGATGGTCGACGGCGCCAAGGCTGACTTCCGCGAGTGCATGACCATCGAGTACCGCATCGTGTCACGGATCATGAAGCAGCCGGACTTCTATGAGGGCGTGCGCGCCGCCATCATCGACAAGGACAACGCGCCGAAATGGCAGCCGGACACGCTTGAAGCGGTGACCGCTGACGACATCAACAGGATCTTTGCCCCGGCTGAGGGCGGCGATATTGAGCTTGGCTGAGACCGGGCAGGGAGACAACCATGACAACCATCGGATTCATCGGGCTTGGCAATATGGGCGGTCCCATGGCGCGCAACCTGCTCAAGGCCGGACACGCCGTCACCGTGTTTGATCTCAGTGAGGGTGCCGTCGCCGGTCTGAAGGATGCGGGTGCATCGGTTGCTGCCAGCGCAGGCGAGGCCGCGTCAGGCGTTGATGTTGTCGTATCCATGCTCCCGGCTGGCCGTCATGTGGAGGCGGTCTATGGCGGCAGTGATGGCGTCATTGCGCGAGCGGATAAAGGCACGCTGCTTATCGACAGCTCCACCATCGACGTGGCGACGGCCCGCAAGGTTGCAGCGCAGGCCACGGATAGCGGACTGGCCATGGTCGACGCGCCGGTATCCGGGGGCGTTGGTGGCGCGGAAGGCGGTACACTGACCTTCATGGTTGGTGGGGAAACGGACGCTTTTGACCGGGCAAAGCCGATACTTGAAAACATGGGTAAGAATATCTTTCACGCCGGCGGCGCCGGGAACGGTCAGGCAGCCAAGATCTGCAACAACATGCTGCTAGGCATTTCCATGATCGGCACGGCGGAGGCCTTCAACCTCGCTGACAAGCTTGGCCTCGACGCTCAGACCTTCTTCGACATTTCGTCCACGGCGTCCGGTCAGTGCTGGTCCATGACGAGCTATTGCCCCGCAGAAGGGCCCGTGCCCACATCACCGGCAAACAACGACTACAAGCCGGGCTTTGCGGCGGGAATGATGCTCAAGGATTTGCGTCTCGCTCAGGAAGCCGCTGCCCAGTCTCAGGCGCCTACGCCGCTTGGCAGCGAAGCAGCCTCGCTGTACGGACTGATGGAAGCGGCGGGCAAGGATGGCCTGGATTTTTCAGGTATCATCAAGATGCTGCGCGGGGATCTGTAACGCTGGATTTCGCTCTCTCTTTGCGAGTGCCCAAACCTTTGTTCACGTTTTACGGGTAAATCTTCCTCTGATAATGCTATTGGGGGGACGTCATGACGCCTGAACAAATTGAACTCATTCAACGCAGCTTCGCGAAGGTCGTACCGATTGCCAGCGAGGCTGCCGACCTTTTCTATGCGCGCCTTTTTGAAATCGCGCCGGACGTCCGGTCGATGTTCAAGAGCGACATGAAAAACCAGGGTCGCATGCTCATGTCCATGCTTGCCTCGGTTGTTGCGGGCCTTAACGATCTGGAAAGCATACTTCCGACCGCTGAGTCTCTTGCCATCCGTCATCGTGACTATGGCGTTGTGCCGGAACAGTACGAACTTGTCGGCACCGCACTGCTCTGGACGCTGGAGCAGGGCATTGGAGACGACTTTACACCTGACGTGCGGGCCGCATGGGAAGAAGCCTACAGTACGCTGGCCGAGGCCATGATTTCTGCCGCTGAGCGTCAGGTCATTTCCGCAGCGGCTGAGTAACTCGTTAAAATTTTAAATGTATTGCATGACGGGTTTCGCGTTCCATTAAGACGCCATCGGTAAAGTTGCTCGTGTGTTCGAGATAAATCCTTCCAGAACAGGAAGGTAGCGTGTCGAAGAAACCGGGAGTTTACGTATGAGTATGAACGCGGCACTGGCTGTCGAAGAGACTGCCGAAACGGATGTGTCTGCCCTCAAGGCCCACTATCTGGAAACCCTTACCTTTGTCGAGCGGCTGCATCGCTGCCTGCTCGACGTGATCAAGGATGAGCTTGATCGTATCGGCTGTGACGAAATCAACAGTGTGCAGGCGCTGCTGCTGTTCAATATCGGCGATGCCGAGCTGACCGCCGGCGAGCTGCGCACGCGCGGTCACTATCTTGGTTCGAACGTATCCTACAATCTCAAGAAGCTGGTGGATACAGGCTACATCCATCACAAGCGCTCCGAGGCTGACCGCCGCTCTGTGCGGGTGAGCCTCACCGAGAAGGGCATGGAGATCAATGAGCTGGTTGATGAGCTCTACGAGCGTCATCTGCTGTCGCTCCAGCCGGTGGGTGAAGTCGGCCAGGATGATCTGTCATTGATCAACACGACGTTGCGCCGTCTTGAGCGCTTCTGGACCGACCAGATCCGCTACCGTCTGTAATATGCGCTTCCCCTGCTGCTACTTCCGGGGCGGCAGGGGAACAAACGCGCTGGTCCGGGCGACATAGGCGTCATAGTCAGACTTCGACTGCCGCAAGCCCTTTTCCAGCATCACCACACCGGAAACCCTCAATATCAGCCATGTCATCAGGATCGGTCCGACAACCGTCCAGAGATTTGCCATGTCTGACACGGCGATGAGGAACAGACCCCACCAGATCAGCGTATTGCCGAAATAGTTGGGATGTCGGGACCACGCCCATAGTCCCTGATCCATGACCTTGCCAGCATTGGTCTTGTCCCGCCTGAACGCGGCAAGCTGACTGTCAGAGATGGATTCGATCATGAAGCCTGCGGTGAACAGCAAAACGCCCAGTGCATCAATCCACCCAAGTGGCGCCTCGGCATTCGTGATACCGAAGATCACGGGAACTCCGACAATGACAATGAGAGACCCCTGAAGGCCGAACACCACATAGATGCTCTGCCAGGCAAAATGCGGGCGGTTGCGGCGCATGGCCTGATACCGCTTGTCTTCATGGGGTTCGCCCAACCACCGAGCCAAGAGATAGGTTCCAAGCCGCAAGGCCCAGAGCGTTGTGAACCCCAGTAGCAACAGGCTGCGCGGATGCGGGTTGTCTACGGCGAGGTAGGTGGTCCAGGCAACAACCCCGAAACCGATGGGCCAGAATGCATCAACAAAACTCACGTCCTTAAGGCGCAGGCTCAGCAGCCATAGGCAGACCACGATGACGCCGACGACAAACAGGTTCAGGCCGATGAGGGAAAACGCGGTCAAAAAACTGCCCTTTTGGAGAAGAGGACTGCACGGGACACTCAGCACCTCGATGCAGGAAGGATGCCCGGTCCAATTTAGGCCACCCGCACCGACGACAAACAAGGTTAACAAACTATTACTTGGCGGCCATGGGGAAAGGGCGATAGGTTTTTGTGGTGGTTTTCGGCGCTTGGGGAAGCGCGGCCACGTTTCCGCGGGGAGGACGTTTTCAGGCGCGCATACTTGCCTCGATCTTGCATCGGACTGGGGGAATTCTATGGGTTTCCCCCATTTATCGCCTAATAGAATTGGGATCGTACCGTTTTGGCACGCACACTGATCAAAACCGTCCTGTTTGGCATCACTGTCATGGTGCTTGGCGCATTGGCTGCGGTTGCTGCCAATGCTGAACCCGCACGGTCGTACGATATCTTTGGCGATAACTCCCAGTCGGCGTCAGGAGCCGCGTCGCAGGGGCGTGCCGCACCCAGCAGCACGTTCGTGGATGATCCCTGGGCGGTTGACTGGATTGACCCGTGGGAAGCGCCCCGCCGGATCGAAGACTTTGAAAATGCCAAGGCGCCTTTGTCTGATGCGCCGACGCTGGGCGACGCCGGCTACTGGCCGCTGCTGCGCGCCATCTCCATGTACAAGAACATCATCGAATGGGGTGGGTGGGAGCGTATTCCCACGGGCGGCGGCAAGCTTGAAGAGGGTGTGATCGACGAACAGCGTGTGCCGCTGCTGCGCAAGCGGCTCCTTGCCACAGGCGACCTGACAGGTGGTGGCGGCAACCCGACGGTGTTCGACGCCAACCTGACGCGCGCGGTGCAGCGCTTTCAATCACGCAACGGTCTTCTGCCGGACGGGGTGATAGGTCGCCGGACGCTTGAAGCCCTCAACATGTCTGCTAAGGCCAGGCTTGCCCTGCTTGAGCGCAACCTGAAGCGGATGAACAAGCTGTCGACCACCTTGGGCGACCGCTACATCTTCGTGAACATTGCCGGGCAGAAGCTCGAAGCCGTTGCCAATGGCCGGGTCGAGCGTCGTCACCGCGTGGTCATCGGCAAGGCGGATCGTCAGACTCCAGAATATACGTCCAAGATCACATTCCTTGCCTTCAACCCTTACTGGCACGTGCCGCAGTCGATTGCGCGCAAGGATATTCTCCCACAGGTGCGCAGGGACCCGAGCTATCTCAAGCGTCTCAACATGCGCGTCTATCGCGGCTATGGCGGGCGTGAGGTCAATCCGTACAAGGTCAACTGGAACCAGGTGAACGAACGTACCTTCCTGTTCCGTCAGGACCCGGGCCCCCGCAACTCGCTTGGCACCGTCAAGATTCACTTCCCCAATCCGCATGCGGTCTATCTGCATGACACGCCGTCTAAGAGCCTGTTTGGCCGGAACATCCGCGCCAACTCCTCGGGCTGCGTGCGCGTGGAACATGTGCATGACCTCACCACCTGGCTCCTTGAGGCGCAGGGCTGGGACCGCGCACGCGTTGATGCTCTGGTGAAGAGCGGTGCCCGCAAGGATGTCCGGTTGAAGGAGACCGTGCCGGTTTACATGCTCTATCTCACTGCGTGGGTGGATGAGCATGGCGTGGTGAATTTCCGTGATGACATTTATGGCCGCGACGGACGTCACGCATCGCTCTAAGCTCGCGGCATGAGTCGACATACATCACCGCCTGCAAAATTCGCTTACCTCGAGCATGACGGGTTGCTCGCCTTTGCCCATCGCGGCGGAGCGATTGACTATCCCGAAAATACCATGGCTGCGTTTCAGGCTGCCGTGGACATGGGCTACCGCTACATCGAGACCGATGCTTATGCGACGCGCGACGGTGTGCTGCTGTCGTTCCATGATGACCGTCTGGACAGGGTGACCAATCAGACCGGTGCCATCGAGGCGTTGGACTATGCAACCGTCAAGACTGCGCTGATCGAGGGGCGGGAACCGATTCCGCTGATGGAAGACCTGTTGGGCACTTTTCCGGAGACACGCTTCAATATCGATCCCAAGCATGACGCCTGCGTGGAACCGCTCATTGAAGCCATCCGGCGGACCAATTCGATCGACCGGGTCGGCATCGGGTCATTTTCCGACAAACGCCTGCAGCAGATGCGGAATGCGCTGGGCCCGAAGCTCTGCACCAGCATGGGACCCTGGGCGACGGCACGCATGCGCTTTACTGCCTGGGGCGTGCCCCTGGGCCGGTTTGAGGCGTTTGGCTGCGTGCAGATTCCCGTTGTGCAGTTCGGCGTCACTCTGGCTGACAGGTCCTTTGTCGAGGCCTGTCA
>JANQMQ010000567.1 GCA_028279995.1 Candidatus Phaeomarinibacter sp.
CTCCTGCAGGGCATACATGCCGTACATGCCTGAGTGCATGTAGGAGAGGCCGCCACCATTTGTGTTGAGTGGTAGCTTTCCGCCTGGGCGTGTGTTGCCTTCGGCAATGAAGCTGCCGCCCTCTCCGCGCTCACAGAACCCGAGGTCTTCCAGGCCATAGAGCGGCAGGTGCGCGAAGGCGTCGTAGATCATCAGGTGGTTAATGTCATTGTGGCTGACACCGGCAGACGCCATGGCCGCAGGGCCCGCCACACGGAAGGCGCGGGAGGTCGTAAAATCCTCCATCTGACTGACCATCGGCGTCTCCGTGCTTTCACCGGTGCCGAGGATGTAGATCGGTTGTTGCGGGAAATCCTTTGCGCGATCAGCCGATGTGATAATCAGCGCGCCGCCACCATCTGTCACCAGGCAGCACATCAGCAGCCTGAAGGGCCAGGCGATCATGCGAGAGTTCAGGACGTCGTCAATGCTGATTGGGTCCTTCATGTAGGCCCGCGGATTCATGGCGGCCCACTCTCGTTGCGCAACTGCAACCGATGCCAACTGCTCCATAGTTGTTCCGGTTTCATGCAGGTAGCGCAGGACAGGAACAGTGAACATGGACGGGGGCCCCATGACCCCGTATGGCACTTCGAATTGTCCGTTGAGGCTTGTCGGGCCGCGTCCGCCGCCGCGATTGACGCCGACACGGCTTTTGCCGCTTTCACCATGGGTAACCAGGACCGTCTTACAAAGCCCTACTTCGATCGCCGCCATGGCATGACGGACGTGCAGCATGAATGAGCATCCGCCAACCGATGTGCCGTCGACCCAGTTAGGTGTGATGCCGAGATAGTAAGCCAGCGTGCCCGGGTTCTCACCGGCGGTGGCGACACCGTCGATGTCCGACACTTTCAGACCAGCATCATCAAGTGCGTTGAGCGCTGCATCTGCATGCAGCATCAATTCGGACATGTGTGGAATTTTGCCGAGCTCAGTGGTTTCGGCGGCGCCGACAATGGCTGTCGTTTTCTGTCCCATGTTTACGCTCCTGTCTTCGCGTCGACAGGTGTGAACTTGGGCAGCGCGATCTCTTCCGATTTGTCCTCGAAGGTCACCTTGAGCGGCATATCCAGTTGTAGGGCTTCGGGGGTCTGCGGGCAGCCCACAATGTTGGTCATCATCCGCGGGCCTTCCTTAAGTTCCACGACCGCAATGGAATGCGGCTCATCTCCGAAGTCAGGGCGCGGTCGGTGATTGATGACGTAGGAATAGAGTTTGGCTTCGCCGGAGGCCTTGAAGACGGCTACGTCGCGTGATCCGCATTCCGGGCAGAAGGGGCGTGGCGGGAAGTAGACGTGGTTGCATGCCCCGCAGCGCTGCAGGCGGAGCTCGCCGGCTTTTGCACCTTCCCAGAAATGGGCGGTCTCAGGTGTGGGCTGGGGGAGGAACTGTTTTGGTGCGGGCATAATGACCGTCCCTTTGCTCATCATGTGGGTGAATATCGTGACGGGCAGGAGGATAGCGGCGCGGCCCGTATACTCAACAAAAGGTTAATTTGACGTCGGATGTTAACCATGGCCTGTCCCAAACTGGGAAATCTGCGCCAGCGTGACTATGTTAAGGTTCGTTGTTCAGGCCGTTTGAGAGGCTGCGTCCCATGCGAAACTTATCGTCCTTGATTGCCACTGCGGCAGTGGCCGCCGTGATGTTTGCTGCTCCCGTTCAAGCTGGGGATGCGGGTAGCGCCTACTATGAGTTCGCCCCTGCCGGCAGTTCACATGGTCAGGCACCGGTTCGGACGCACGCACTCAATGGCCAGTTGGCGCTTGGTGGATTGAGCGGTGGCGTCGGCAATACGTTTGGCAGCGTCTGCTGCTCTGGTGGCGGTGGTTTTTTTGTTGTTACCGGCAGCACCCGCTCCGGGCGGTCAGCAGACGGCGACATTGCCTTCCGGCAGGCCCGTGATGCTGCCTTCGGACGGAGCTTTGGCGGGCCGGCCATTGACCGCACCTTCCGGTTCCGCGCCAATCGCATCCAGCGGTCCGGGTTCTAGGCGCCTACCCGCCATGGAAGGTGACGATTTCTGAAACGGGTTCGCGTTCAGCCACCAGCGTGTTTACCGGCTGGGTTTCATCCGCATATCCCAGTGACATGCCGCACACGACGTATTGTGTGTCGGGGACGTTTAAAACATCTTTGGTCACGGTCCAGAAATTGTTCCAGGCGCCCTGGGCACAGGTGTCGAGGCCGCGGGCACGCGCGGCCAGCATGATGGTCTGCAGCATGATGCCCATATCCACCCAGCTGGAATACTGCAGATCCTTGTCGATGGTGAAGAGAAGTCCGACAGGAGCGTCAAAGAACTCGTAGTTGCGGGCCCATTGACGCCAGTTTGCTTCCTGATCCCCTTTCGGGATGCCAAGCAGGCCATACATCTCCTTGCCCAGTGTGCGCATGCGTGTGGTGTAGGGCTCCTTGCGCTTGGTGGCGCGGGGAAACTCAGAGAATGAGTCCGGCGCACCTTCTGCTCGATGCTTTTCGCGATGCTGCAGGACGGCGCTTACAAGCTTGTCCCGG
>JANQMQ010000576.1 GCA_028279995.1 Candidatus Phaeomarinibacter sp.
AGATTGCATTCAAGCCTTTCGGTGTCGGCCTTGCCTTCACACCGGTTGTCCTTTCGGAAGGGCGCATCAGCCTCAAGATCTCAACTGAAGTCAGTGAGCTGTCATCAGAAGGGTCTTTCGTGATCCAGGGCGGGACCATCGTCAATGAAGATGGCAGCACGACCCAGCTCAATGGCATCACCATTCCGGCACTTCGCGTCCGCCGAGCCGAGACGGCAGTTGAACTCCCGTCCGGCGGTTCAATGGCACTTGCGGGGCTGCTTCAGGATTCGACACGCCAGAATATCGACGGTGTTCCCGGTGCGAAGGACATTCCCATTCTCGGCTCGCTGTTCCGGTCGCGTGACTATCTGAACGCCGAAACAGAACTGGTGGTGATCGTCACGCCATACCTTGTCGACCCGAAGCACGAGAGTGAATTCGTGCTGCCGACGGACGAACATATACCGCCCAGTGATCTTGAAACCATTCTGCTGGGCCGCCTCAACGGCACCAAGAGCGCCGGCAAGAAGGACCTGAAGGAACAGCTTCAGGGCCCCGTCGGCTTTATCATGGAGTAACGCGTCGATGCGTAGCCTGATCAAATTACCTGCCCTGATCGCCGCAAGCTTCGCGCTGCTGCTCGGCGCGTGCGGAAACATCCAGAACGGGCCGTTGGAAGCGGTGTCCGTCAAACAGACACATCCGATTACCGTCGACAGTCAGGCGGCCTCGCTGATGCTGCGCGTGGCTCCCGATTCCGTGGCGCTGAGTGATGACGATATCGGCAGGCTCAAGGCCTTTGCCCTGCGCTACCGCGAACGTGGAAATGGCGCCATGGTGATGTCCATTCCATCAGGTGCACCGAACCGGCATGCCGCGTCACGCGCAGCTGCAGAAGTGGAGACATTGCTCGATTCCCTTGCCGTTGGTTCGAACCGTCTTCGGCTCAGTCACTATCGGGCATCAGGGGCAGCGTCGGACGCACCTTTGATCCTGTCGTTTACCCAGTACGTGGCGATCCCGACACCATGCGGGAACTGGTCTGCAGATGCGGCCTACGGCCCAAACAACACGCGCTCACCAAACTTTGGCTGTGCGGCGCAGAATAATCTGGCGGTCATGCTGGCTGATCCTGGCGACCTTGTAGCCCCCCGCGGGATGACACCGGCGGATGCCCAGCGCCGGGATGTGGTGCTTGAACGGTACCGCCTTGGTGAAACCACACAGACGGAACGCAGCGAGGAAGAAACCGGCGCGTCCAGTGAAATCAAAGAGAACTGAGGCTGACAGCGAGGAGCGAAGCCCATCACATAGACCCGCAGATGCCGCCGTTCCCTCAAGAAGAGGCCGAGCAGGTGCCGCACATGCAGCCGGTAGAACCGGTTGACGTGCCGCATGCAGGTGACGGGCAGGTCATCCGCCCAGTCCCTCGCGTCACGATCCAGGCCTTCTGCGAAACGCCGGATGTGGGCGTGTCTCTGCAGCGGGCGGCCCAGGATCGCCGCCTGGCAAAGGCGCACTTGACCGTTCACATGGGTGGCATTGCAGCGGCCGTGTCTCACTACGTGGATACGCCGACGCCTGGCCTCATCATTGTCGAAAGCCAGCTTGGTGGTCAGCAGATTCTCCAGTCGCTGGACAAGCTTGCTGTGGTCTGCGACGCCGGTACCCGCATT
>JANQMQ010000585.1 GCA_028279995.1 Candidatus Phaeomarinibacter sp.
GCCCAGCATGCCGTTCATGGGGGTGCGGATCTCGTGGCTCATCATGGCCAGGAACTCTGTCTTGGCCTTGTTCGCCATGTCGGCGCGGCGGCGATCTGATTCAGCAGCCCGGCGCGCGATCTCCAGCTCGCCGATAAGTTCGTCCTTGTCTGCCTGGACCGCGAACACACGCTGACTGAGGCGCAAGTTGGCAATCGTGTTGCGGGCCACAAGAATGACCAGAACAATCGCAAGGCCCGCAAGAGCCACATCCGCTGGTTTGTTCGCGTAGAAGGGCGGTACAAAGATGATCAGCAAACCAGGCACAGCGCCGCTGGTGATCGCGATCCTGGGAATTGCGCCATTCTGGTTGGTCACAACCATCAGCGACCCGGCCCATGACAGCAGAACCAGCGTCGTGCACATGGGATCCGATGTGCCCATGCCGAACAGCAGACCCGGCGCCCAGACCATGAGCGTTGCGAATGAGCAGGCCTGCAATGTTGACATCTTGGCGTGCACGTTGCGTGCATTGGTCTTCGTACGACCTATCCTCAGCCTGACGAGGTAGAAACCGATCTCCACCAGGACAACGGCCAATGCCCAGAACATCGCTTCTCGGCCCAGCCCGACGGAAGCAAAGGCCAGGGTGAGAAGACCAGCGATCAGTGCTGTATTGATGAGGTCCGATCTATGCACATCAAGGTAGTTCTCGACGCCTGCGATCGCTTCGTCGAGTTCAGCCTTGCTGCGCGGCTTCCCCCAAAGGGTCTGCCGGAAGGTGTCCCAATACGCCATGGCCGAAGTGTGGACTATGACGGGTTAAGATTTTGATGGTCTCCAGCCACGAAAAAGCCGGGGCAGATCGGCTGCCCCGGCTTGATTGGTTAGCAGATGCTTAACGACCTAAAGGCCAAGCACCGCTTTCGCCATGATATTGCGCTGGATCTCGTTCGAGCCAGCGTAAATCGAGGCCTTGCGAAGGCTGAAATAGTAAGGCGCGGTCACCGGAGCGTAGTCCGGGCCCACCACTTCCTCATTGGTCAGCGCAAAAGTATCCTTCACGAAGGGCATGCTATAGTACCCGATGCCTTCAAGAGCCAGTTCGGAAATCGCCTGTTGAAGCTCGGTGCCACGACACTTGAGCATCGAAGATTCCGGACCGGGGTTCTGACCATTGGACATGGCTGAGAAGATACGTAGCTCAGTGAACTCCATGGCACGGATCTGGGTCTCGATATCGTTGACCTTTGCCTGGAAGTGCGGCTGGTCGGCCAGCACTTCACCATTGACGATCGTGTCCTTGGCGATCTTGCGGACCTTGCCCAAAGAGCGGTAGAGGCCCGGGCCGTACGCATTGCCGCGCTCGAATTCGAGCAGGTACTTCGCGTAGGTCCAGCCTTTGTTTTCTTCCCCGATCAGGTTTTCCTTCGGGACCTTCACATCCTCGAAGAACACCTGATTGATTTCCTGCTTGCCATCAGCAGGACCGTCAAGAGTGACCAGCGGCTCTACCTTTACACCCGGGGTGTGCATGTCGATGAGCAGGAACGAGATGCCGTCCTGACGCTTTTCCATTTTCTTCGTGCGCACCAGGCAGAAGATCATGTCTGCGTGCTGGGCCTGTGTCGTCCAGATCTTCGAACCGTTGCACAGATAGTGATCGCCCTTGTCCTCGGCCTTCATCTGGAGGGAGGCAAGGTCTGAGCCCGAACCGGGCTCGGAGTATCCCTGGCACCACCAAACATTGCTGGCGAGGATGTCCGGCAGGTACTTCTGCTTCTGCTCTTCGGACCCGAATTTCATGATGACAGGCGCCACCATGCGAATTCCGAAGGGAACCGTCAGCGGCACACCGGCGGCAGACATTTCACTGTCGAAGATGAAGTGCTGGCTGGGTGTAAAACCCGGTCCACCATGCTCCTCGGGCCAGTGTGTTGCCGCCCAGCCTTTTTCGTGCAGCCGCTTCTGCCAAGTGATGTGATCTTCCTTGTCGAGATAGCCGTTCTTTGTGAGCGACATCTTGCGACGAAGGTCGTCAGTGAAGGCCTCGGCAATGAATGCGCGAACCTCTTCGCGGAATGCATTGTCTTCGGCTGAAAAACTAAGATCCATGGATCAGCTCCTAATCCGTATGCTGATTATTTAATGATATCGAAGAACTGGCTGTCCGGCGCGCCAGCCACGAGATTGGCCAGTTTCGGCAAGCCTTCCTTCATGTGCGGCTGCTCCCGATGACTATCGAGCGCCGCCTGATCTGCCCATTGCTCAAGAACAACAAACTGGGTGTTGCCTTCATCATCCGCCTTCCGGTTGCGGAAGAGGTCATACATCCTGCAGCCGGGCTCATTGGCGTGCACGCCGGATCGCATGGCCAGGAAAACGTCTTCAAATTCCTTTTCCTTGCCCGCCTTGACCGGAATGCGAACCACACCGCCCAATGTGCCGTCGAGAGCCATCACCAATCTCCTGAAACGAACTTCCGGCGTTTGGCCTAGGCGACCGGGTCCAGATAGTCGAGGACAGGTGCGCCACCAAGGACGGCGCCCAGCTTCGGGCCGGCTGCCTTGAAGTGTTCCGACTCACCGTGAGCCTTTAGCGCGGCATCGTCCTTGTACCGTTCCATGATCACATAGGTCGAAGCGTCTGCCTTGGACTTGTAGACGTCATACATCTCGCAGCCCGGCTCATTGGCCAGCACCTGCTCGCGAAGGCCCTTGAAGACTTCCTCGAACTCAGCTTCCTTGCCAGCCTGAACGATGAGTGTTGCAACAATGCCAACTGCGGCCATGATCTTCTCCCTTGGGAATTGTGTTGTTTTCAGAGTGTAAATTGCGTTGGCGGGACTTTATGTCCATGCCCGCCACGGGGCAAATCCGCCCATGTGGCAAAAATGCAAAACGGTTTGGCGTGATCCCACTAACGTCCCGTGTAGGTCGGATTTCGCTTGTCGATGAAGGCTGATACGGCCTCTGCGTGGTCGTCCGTGTGGTGCGCGAGAGCCTGCATGTTGGCTGACATATCCATGATCTGATCGAATGTGGTGGTCATGCCCTGGCGCATCAGCCGCTTGGTCATTCGCAGTACATGCGGCGGCTGGGCAGCCATCTTGTCGGCAAGCGCCCTTGCCTCGGCCATGAGGTCGTCATGGGGAACCACCCGGCTCACCAACCCCCACTCGCGGGCAGTTTCAGCATCAATGACGTCGCCGGTGAAAAACAGTTCCGCTGCCCGCGCCGTGCCGATGACACGGGGAAGCAGCCACGAACCGCCGTCCCCCGGCACAAGACCGATCTTGAGAAACGTTGCTCCGAAAATCGCCTTGTCCGAGACAATGCGCGTATCAGCGAGGCAGGCGACATCATTGCCCAGCCCGATTGCTGGACCATTCACAGCGGCAATCATGGGCACCTCCAGCGACCAGAGTGACTTCACGATGCGATGGATGCCTGTGTAGTAGCCGCGCGCGATGTCCACCCCCGGGCCGCCAAAGCTGCCGGCCTTCTCATTCATGGCCTTGATATTGCCGCCTGCGGAAAAGGCTTTGCCTGCGCCGGTGAGAATCACGGCACGAATATCGATATTGGCGTTGATCTGCTCTGCCGCCTCGGCAAAGGCCGGGCCGTCTTCTGCTTCCCCGAGGGCATTCCGGGAGTCCGGGCGGTTGATCGTCAAGGTGGCGACGTGGCCGTCGGTCTCAAGAAGCAGAGGCGGGGTGGTCATGAACGTTTCCTTCGCGTTTTGTAGGGGTTCTTGGGAATTTTTCCGGCGGATAGTCTTTTCAGCGAAGCGGTTGTTAACACATTCCGGGCATTCTGCGGAAATCAGGCAGCCCGCACGGAACTGCCCGTTTTGTCAATTCCATTCCCGGAGCGACAGGTCGTGACCTTGTCCCCTGCTCAGAGCCGACGCAGTGCCGCGCGTTCGCAGCTGGATTACTTCGTGCAGAGCATGTCGCCGTCACCATTCATGGTTCCGACGCTCATGCTGGGCGTCGGAGGGATACTGCTTTTCTGGGCAAGTCCACTGCCGGTGATTGTTTGGACCGCGGTTACCGTCGGGGCCTACCTCGCGTTCTACCATGTTTCCAAAAAATGGCGGCCTCCTGCTGACAGACCGGAAGACTTCAAACGCTGGTCACGGACCGTCGTCTATCTCAATGCACTGGGCGAACTGACCTGGGCATCCATGGCAATCTGGTTCTGGGTGCCAGGGGACGTTTTCAACAACGCCTTCATTCTCGGCGTCATGGCCGCACATCTTTCAATGGCCGTCGGGCATTCGTCCAACTACATGCCACTGATGTACGCCTCAATTCTCATTCCTGGTGCAGCTTTGGCGTTGCGGCCGCTTGTGACGGGTGATCCGTTGCTCATGGCAATCGGCCTGCTGGCGGCTGTCTACACCTACTTCCTTTATCTCATGGGAAAATCTCTCAACGGGACATCAACAGCCATGCTGGTGCTGCGCGACGAGAAAGATGCACTGATCGCGAAGCTGGAGACAGAAAAATCCACAGCCGAAAAAGCCCGGTTCCAGGCCGAGGAAGCCAGCCAGACCAAGTCCGCCTTCCTGGCGAGTATCAGCCATGAGTTGCGCACACCGCTCAATGCCATCATCGGTTTCTCGGACGTCATGCGCGGTGAGACGTTTGGTGCCCTGGGCCACGACAACTACAAGCAATACGCTGAAGACATCCATGGCAGCGGTCGGCACCTGCTGTCACTGATTGATGACGTCCTGGATCTTGCTCGCATTGAGGCCGGGCGGCTGGAACTGACGGATGAGCCGGTAGACCTAAATGAGATCGCCCGGGAATGTACCCGGATGATCGAGCTGCCTGCGCAAAAGCGCGGCATTACAATCAAGACCGATGTGCCGGCTCATCTGCCAAGGATTCTAGCTGACAATCGTGCGATGCGTCAGTTGTGGCTCAATCTCCTGTCGAATGCTCTCAAGTTCACCGATGACGGCGGACGCCTGACCTTGTTCGCACATGTTCAGGACGATGGGGCACCTGCCTTCGGAGTTGAAGACACAGGCTGCGGCATGGATGAGGATGAACTGAAGCGCGTTATGAATGCCTTCTCGCAGGGTAATTCCAAGTCGCGTACCGGCGAACGTGGAACCGGTCTGGGTCTGGCCATCGTCAGCGGATTGATCAGCGCACATGGCGGCGTCATTGACCTGCAGAGCAAACCGGGTCATGGCACACGGGCAACCGCCATCCTGCCACGTGCGCGGCTTATCCTGAACGAATTGCACGCCGTCCGCGATACGGCTTGAGGCAAACAAAGGTGATCACATAAGTGACCACTGCAACTCGATCCAGCTTCCAACCACAACGCAAAACGGCCGCTCCACAAGGAAGCAGCCGTCTCACATTGTCATCTTGTCTTGCTTGGCGTGCGGTTACGCGGCGTCAGCGTAGCGCTTGAGGTGGTAGTCGACATTGCCGAGCTGGGTGTCGATCATGGTCAGGCGCTTGAAGTAGTGGCCGACGCGCAGTTCGTCGGTCATGCCCATGCCGCCGTGCAGCTGCACAGCCTGCTGGCCGACGAAACGACCCGCTTTGCCGATCTGTACCTTCGCAGCGGAGGCCGCCTTCTTGCGCTCGACGTCATCTTCATCAAGCTTGAGATTGACCATGTAGCTGATGGAGACAGACTGCTCATGGTTCATGAACATGTCGACCATGCGATGCTGCAGGACCTGGAACTTGCCGATCGGCATGCCGAACTGCTTGCGGGTCTTGCAGTACTCAACCGTGTCATCGACCAGCATCTTCATGCAGCCGCAGGCTTCAGCAGCGAGTGCGGCGATGCTTTCGTCAGACACCTGCTCGACCAGGGCCAGGCCATTGTCGACTTCGCCGATGACGGCGTCCGCTCCGACCTTGACGTTTTCGAAGGTGATTTCTGAGGCGCGTGAGCCGTCAACTGTCGGGTAGTCACGGGTGGTGACGCCGGTTGCGGACTTATCAACGATGAAGATCGTGACGCCCTTTTCATCGCGCTGGCCGCCTGAAGTGCGTGCCGTGACGATGAGCTTGTCTGCCCACGGGCCGCCGAGCACAACGGCCTTGTTGCCGTTGATCACGTAGCCGTCACCATCCTTTGCAGCGGTCGTTGTCAGGTCTGCCAGGTTGTAGCGGCCCTGCGGCTCTGCATAGGCAAACGCCCACAGTGTTTCGCCAGCGATGATGCCGGGAATGTGCTCTTCGATCTGAGCCGGGGTACCGCGGCGCAGGAAGCCACCGGCCTGGACGACGGTCGGAATGAACGGCTCGACGACGAGGCCCTTGCCGAATTCTTCCATCAGCACCATCACATCGATGGGGCCGCCGCCAAGACCGCCCTGCTCTTCAGAGAATGGTGCGGCCAGAAGACCGAGCTCTGCCATCTGCTGCCAGTTTTCGCGGCTGAAGCCTTCATCGCTCGCCGTGATCTTGCGGCGGGTATCAAAGTCGTAATTGTCCTGAACAAACCGCTCCACCGTGTTGCGCAGCAGTGTCTGTTCTTCGGAGAAGGAAAAATCCATCGCTCGGGCGTCCTTCCTGTTGTCAGGTTGTTTTACGCGAACCGCTTGGATGCGGCCCGTCGAGTCAAAATGTGAATTCGTATGATGTCCATCGCCGGGAGGCGGTCGGACCATAAGCCCATCGCCTCCCGGAAACAAAACTGTTCGGGGTAGTGATTAGAGCCCCAGCACCGCTTTCGCAATGATGTTGCGCTGAATCTCGTTGGAACCGCCGTAAATCGACGTTTTCCGCATGTTGAAATAGTTCTGCGACGCACCCAGTGCGTAATCCGGCCCTGGCAGCTCGTTAGAGCCCTCGCCATTTGGTGCCGCAAACGGATAGGCATAATTGCCAACGGCTTCCACGGTCAGTTCCGTGATCCGCTGCTGGATTTCGGTGCCCTTGATCTTGAGGATGGAGCTTTCCGGCCCGGGGCCCTTGCCTTTGCTTTCCTGAGCAAGCGTCCGCAGCTCAGTGAACTCAAGCGACGTCAGGTCGATTTCCAGATCGGCGATCTTGCGCTTGAAGCTGTCCGTCTTGATCAGCGGCTCACCATCAACCGTTTCAGCACCGGCAATGGTCTTGAGACGCTCAATGGCCTTCTTTGACCGCGCCACGCCGGCAATACCGGAACGCTCGTTGCCGAGCAGGAACTTGGCGTAGGTCCAGCCCTTGTTCTCTTCGCCGATCATGTTTTCGGCCGGCACACGCACGTCTTCAAGGAAGACCTCGTTCACTTCGTGGCCGCCATCAATGGTGATGATCGGGCGCACGGTGATGCCCGGCGTCTTCATGTCGATGAGGATGAAGGAGATACCTTCCTGCGGCTTCACTTCCGTGTCCGTCCGCACGAGGCAGAACATCCAGTCAGCGTGCTGGGCGAGCGTCGTCCAGGTCTTGCTGCCGTTGATCACATACTCGTCGCCTTCACGAACAGCGCGCGTGCGCAGGCTGGCAAGGTCAGAGCCGGAGCCGGGTTCTGAATAGCCCTGGCACCACCAGTCTTCGCCGGACAGGATGCGCGGCAGGAACTTCGCCTTCTGCTCTTCATTGCCGTAGTTGAAGATCACCGGGCCCACCATGGAGAGGCCGAAAGGCAGGAGCGGAGACGTTTCCGCGCGGGCATTCTCTTCACCCCAGATGTAGCGCTGGGTGACGTTCCACTCGGTGCCGCCATATTCTTTCGGCCAGTGCGGGGCCACCCAGCCCTTCTTGTGGAGAATCTT
>JANQMQ010000607.1 GCA_028279995.1 Candidatus Phaeomarinibacter sp.
GGAAAACAACCGCGCTGTCGTCATCGCCAACGGCATTCGTGACCGGCTGCGGGTGCTGCTAGTCTCCGGCGAACCCCATGCCGGGGAGCGGACGTGGCGTAACCTGCTGAAAGCAGACCCCGCCGTTGACCTCGTCCATTTCACCATCCTGCGCCCCCCTGAAAAGCAGGACGGAACACCGATTAATGAACTGTCTCTGATCGCCTTCCCGACCCGCGAACTGTTCTCGGTCAAGCTGCAGGAATTTGATCTGGTGATCTTTGATCGCTATCGCCGGCGAGGCGTATTGCCGGTCGCCTATCTCCAGAATGTGGCCGACTACGTCGACAATGGCGGCGCCCTGCTCATGGCGGCCGGACCAGACTTTGCGTCACCCTTCTCAATCTTCCGCACACCACTGGCAGGCGTTCTGCCTGCGGCTCCTACGGGAGACGTGGTTGCCCAAGGTTACTATCCCATGGTGACGGATTTGGGCCGCCGCCACCCGGTGACATCCGGCCTTCCCGGCGCCGACCAGTCGCCGCCAAACTGGGGCCGCTGGTTCCGCCTCATTGATGCCGAGCAGGCTGCAGGCAACACCCTCATGGAAGGCCCCGGCGAAAAACCGTTGATGGTTCTCGACCGGGTCGGCGAAGGTCGCGTGGCGCAGCTGCTGTCAGATCATGCATGGCTGTGGACTCGTGGGTATGAGGGCGGCGGCCCACAGGCCGAGATGCTGCGCCGGCTCGCCCACTGGCTGATGAAAGAGCCGGACCTCGAAGAAGAAAAGCTGCGCGCGCAGGCACGAGGCAACACACTCACCATCACCCGCCAGACCATGGGTGAGAACGTGACACCGGTGACGGTGACGCGCCCTGACGGCACGACGGAAAGCATCGACCTGACAGAAGAAGGCCCCGGCCTCTTTACCGCCCGCATGGAAATCGACCAGATGGGCCTTTACCGGCTGGACGACGGAACCCAGACCGCAATTACAGCTGCCGGCCCTCTGAACCCGAAGGAGTTTGCCGATGTGCGCGTCACGGCAGACCACGTCAACGAACTGGTGCGCGAGACCAAGGGCAGCAGCCGCTATCTGAATGAGACGGATGTGCCAGGCATTCGCCGGATACGCCCCGGTCGGGATGCCGCCGGCTCAAGCTGGATTGGCCTCAATGCCAACAGCGAATACGCCGTGCGCGCCGTCAGCGAACACACGCTTATCCGGCCAGAGCTGGCCCTGCTGATAGCCCTTGGCGCCTTCATGCTGGCCTGGCGTCGCGAGGGGCAATAAAGCCATTTGCCTGCAGACCACCTACTCGGGTCGGTGCATGGCGCCGGCAACACCCTCTTCAGCGCCGGGTGCAAGCGCTCTCCAGAGTAACCGTTCCGGGTTGTAGGGCTGCGGCAGGGTTACCTGTCCCGACGGGACCTGCGAAAACCCGGCCCGCTGGTAGTAGGGCAAATCTCCCACCAGCAGAACCAGCCTATGACCCTGCGCCTGTGCAGCGTCCAGGCTCTTTTCCATAAGCGCCAGTCCTACACCTTTGCCCTGGAGATCCGGAGCGACCGCCAGCGGTCCCAGCAACAGGGCATCAGTGGTCGCACCATCCGCATTCGGACCGGTCTGTACGGGCCAGTAGCGAATGCTGCCGGCCAGCTGTTCCTTGGGCGCACCGGTGTATTCGGCAACAAAGGAAAGACTGTCGACCGGCGCAACACCTTCGCGCAACCGATATGACGCCTTGGCAAAACGGCCTGGCCCGAAAGCCTTGTCGAGGAGTGCATCAACGGCCTTCAGATGGCCTTCGGATTGGGGCCGCACGGCAAAAGAGGCGGCATTTTCTTGAGACGGCATGGGAACAGACTATCCTGATCAACCGGATAAGAAACAGCGGGACGAAACGTGCCGCCGCCCGGTTGGCCGCCCCCCGGTTTACGCGGCGGCTGCGGAGCGCACGAAGCACGATGCGCGCATGGATCGGCGGGCAGATGCCTTGGCCGACGCAGGGCGCGTCATGGGTCGTCGTCGCTGGCAGCGCAAAATCATCGCGTGCATTGATCCCGGATTGATCCCGCAAGTGTGCGGAATGTCAAAGAAGTGCTGGGCAGATATCACGGCAGGACCGCAGACGGCAACCCAAATTCGGTATCAGTCCGATTTGTCCACATGAGTTGGACGCAAGGCGCTGTTCCCGCTAGCTTGCGCGTCAAACACGCTCTTCAAAGTACATATGGGAGAAACACAGATGGGTGTTCTTGACGGAAAAGTTGTTCTGGTGACGGGCGCGGCCCGCGGCATCGGCAAGGAATGCGCTGTCCTGGCAGCTCGCGAAGGCGCCAAGGTCGTGATCAACGATCTGGGTGGCGGTGTGTCCGGAGGCGATGCGGGTGATGCTAGCCCGGCTCAAGAAGTGGCTGACGAAATCAAGGCCGCAGGCGGTGAAGCTGTCGCCAACTCCGACAGCGTGAGCGACCGCAAGGGCGCCGACCACATGTTCCAGCAGGCCATGGATGAGTTTGGCGGCCTCAACGTCGTCATCAACCCCGCCGGCATCCTGCGCGACAAGATGTTCCACAAGATGGACGATGAAGACTGGGACGCGGTCATCAACGTGCACCTGAACGGTGCCTACAATGTCACCCGCGCAACCATCAATCACTTCCGTGAGCAGGAAGATGGCGCCTACGTTCTCTTCACATCCACATCAGGCATCATCGGCAATATCGGCCAGGCGAACTACGCCGCCGCCAAGATGGGTGTTGCCGGTCTGTCGCGCATCATCGCCATGGAAGGCGCCATGAAGAATGTCCGCTCCAACATCATCGCACCATTTGCGTGGACCCGGATGATCGCCACCATTCCGGTGAAAGACGAGGAAAGCCAGAAGCGCGTTGAACGCATGAAGAACGCCATGCGCGCCGACCAGGTGGCCCAGCTCGCCATCGGCCTCTCGGCCCCGTCCGACGTATCCGGACAGATTTTCGTGGCACGCGGCAACGAAGTCTTCCTGATGAGCCAGTCCCGACCTCTGCGCGGCATGACACGCATGGAAGGCTGGTCACCAGAAACCCTGCTTGAGCATGGCTTCCCGGCCATGAAGGCTGACATGCTGGACCTCGGCAACACGGGCAGCGTGTTTACATGGGAGCCGGTCTGAGCCGCCG
>JANQMQ010000614.1 GCA_028279995.1 Candidatus Phaeomarinibacter sp.
AGACCGGTGCCCACACGACACGCATCCTGTTCTCCGGTAGCAAGGTCACCGGCATTGAATATGTGCAGGATGGCGAAACGAAGCAGGTCCAGGTGGACAAGGAACTGATCCTGTCCGGTGGTGCCATCAATTCGCCGCAACTCCTTTTGCTGTCTGGCATTGGTGATGCCGACTACCTCAAGAAATGGGGCATGAATGTTGTGGCTGACGTCAAGGGCGTCGGTCAGAACCTGCAGGACCATCTGGGTGTGGTCAGCCAGTTTGAGTGCACGCAGCCGGTGACGCTGCACCGGGCGGCATCCCCCTTCAACCGGATCAAGGCGGGCCTGTCCTACCTTCTGTTCGGTACAGGTGACGCGTCCTATCCGCCGACAGCCGCCGGCGCATTCTTCAAGACGCGCCCTGACCTCGAACTGCCGGACATCCAGCTCCACTATGTAAGTGTTGCCATGACGGACAGCCATGGCCGTGAAGGCATCAATGAAGCGCACGGCTTCTCATGTGTGATGTACCCGACGCGTCCGGAGAGCCGCGGCTATCTGGCGCTTAAGTCGCTTGATCCTCTGGATGCGCCGCTGCTGCAGCCGAACTATCTGGAAGCTGAAAACGACCGCCGCGCCATGCGTGACGGCATTCGTCGCACCGAAGAAGTCTTCCGCCAGCAGGCGTTTGATGCCTATCGCGGCAAGCGCCTGAAGCCGCCGGTTGACGTCAATACGGATGAGGAACTGGATGCCTGGATCCGCGCCACTGCCGAGACGCTCTATCATCCGGTAGGGACGTGCAAGATGGGCACCGATGACAGCGCCGTGGTCGACCCTTCCATGAAGGTGCGCGGTGTTGAAGGTCTGCGCGTGGTTGATGCGTCAATCATGCCGACGCTCGTTGGGGCCAATACCAATGCACCGACAATCATGATTGCCGAGAAAGCCGCCGACATGATCCGTGGCCGCAAGGCATTGTCGCCAGAAAATGTGCAGATCGCGGAAGACCGCGATGTGGTCGCTGCTGCCGAGTAAACGGTCTTTTTCGGCCAACATTGTGGAACTCGCCTAAAATTCGAAAGGAATTTTAGGCGAGTTTTGCCTTGGTTGTTGTCATCGCTTCCAGAGACGGTCTGTAAGCTCCTGACAGTTCAGGAGGACTGCGAACGTCATGGGCACAAATTCCAACAAGACATCGGGCACGCGCGGACGCATTCGCAAACGCTCGCCGCTTGGGCCCGGCGCAAACCTCAAGGCGGCGCCGAAGGATGCGTTGCCGTCTCGCGTCGTTGCTGCTCAGCAGGGTCCCGATGAGCGCAGTCTTCGCGTGGCTTTGGCGCGTCACCGGAATTTCGTCTCCGGCCGCAAGGGTGGTCAGCGGCTTGTCCTGTCCTTCCAGTGCATTGAAGACATGGACTTCAGTGGCGCAGACCTGCGGGAGGCGGAGTTCGTCGGCGTAAGCGGTTCGGGTGCCAAGTTTGATGGTGCCGACCTCTCCGGCGCCAATTTCTTCAGTGCGGATTTTTCCACTGCGTCGTTCCGCGGCGCCAACCTGATGCGCGCGGACATGCGTGGTGCGACATTTGCCCGGTGTGATTTTGAAGGCAGTAACCTGGAAGGCGCAGACATCCGGGACGGCATGATCATGTCGCGCGATGGCGGTGGCGACCTTGCCTATTTCAGCGGCATTGATGCCAGTGCGGACATGTCAGGTGCCTCATTGCGTGATGTGAACTTTGAAGGGGCGCGGGTCGTGCGGGCACAATTGTCCGGCACGGATCTGACGGATGCCAACTTCTCAAATGCACGCCTTCGCAAGACGCGTCTGTGCAATTCCAATCTGTCGGGCGTGGTCTTTACCGGGTGCGATCTCACGGATGCGGACCTGTCGGGCTGCTGCCTGCGCGGTGCCAGTCTGGTGGGTGGGGTGCTTGACGGTACCAACCTTCAGGGTGCTGATCTTACGGCCTCACAGGTTGCCCGCAGCGAGCTCACCCATGCCGACATTGCCGGAGCCATCCTGCCGATGAACCGGACGGATGCCGGCGAGACCATCGAAGACATGATCCAAGATCATCGGCTGTGGGTTGCAAGCCTTGGCCAGCATGGCCGTCAGTTGAAGGCGCGCGGTATTGATGCGACCGGCCTCAAGGCCTCCCGCGCCAAACTCGCTGCAGCGGACATGCGGGATACGGTGCTGGCGGATGCCAATCTCTCCCACAGCAATCTCACCATGGGCGACCTAGAAGGGGCTACCCTGCGCAAGGCGCGCATGACCTATGCGGACCTGCGCGGGGCCAAGCTGTCCAATATCAAGGCAAACAACATTGTTCTGATGGGGGCTGACCTGTCCCCGATGCCGATTGGTGGGCTGGGCGGTAAGAAATGGCCGGTCCGGGCTCAGGGCGCTGTTCTTGCCGGTGGCGACCTGCGCAAGGCGGACCTGCGGAACATCGACCTGACCGGGGGCTCCCTGTTCAAGACCGACCTTCGCAACGCGGACCTGACCGGGGCACAACTGGTTGATGTTGATCTGCGTGGTGCGGACCTGCGCGGCGCCAATCTCAGTCATGTCGACCTGCGCGGGGCACGCGGCGCCGAGGAACTGCGGGTTCAGCTCGTGGACTTCGACGATGAACTGATCATGCCGGCGGCATCCTGACAGGCATTGTCGCGCCGGGTCTAGGTGTCTGTCTTGACCAGCCGCAGATAAGGGCGGATCTCGCGGAACGCGATTGCGGGCGGGGCGTGAGGCGTGTCCTCCACATCCAGTTCAACCCGCTCCGTCATGGGAACGGTGTCCCCTTCCTCCGCATCCAGTACCTCAATGGTTTCCGTCCACTGACGCACAATCGGATCAGTGCCAAGCCAGAATGGGTCTTCCAAGGGCGCGATGCAGCCCAGGACCCGTGAGAGGCGTCCATTGGCGGCCGCCAGCGGCAGCAGCAGAAGCTCAAAACGGACGGTACGTTCGCGCATGCTCTCGGCTGCGAACTCGACAAGGACCGGTTCAGCGTTGCCGACAACA
>JANQMQ010000633.1 GCA_028279995.1 Candidatus Phaeomarinibacter sp.
CCACTGGCGGGCGTGTTTGGGGTTACTCCACTCGTGACGCTTGGATCGGATGAAGCGCGCGGCGGCCTGGGTGAAGGTCGGAATCACCTCGCGTTCGACATGGCGAGCGTCCATCGGGTCTGTACCCTGCCGGGCCAGGGCGCGCGCCTCGGCGGCCCTCTCCCGCGCTTGGGTGAGCGGTAGATCCTCCAGGCGTCCGAGCACCATGTCGCGCCGTCTGCCTGCGAGCTGGTAGCGCAAGACCCACTTCTTCACGCCGGTCGGCGATACGGCCAGGATCAGGCCGCCACCATCTGAGTGCTTGCCGGGTTTCGCTGCGGCAACGCCACGCGCTGTCAGGTTTGCCATGTCGGTCTCTCCGCTCGATCAGTACCATCCCACACTTCGTCCCACACTTCGACATGGATTATAGCGGATGATTGCGTAGGATAAGAGACCCAAGCGGTTGATTAAAAAAGGCTGTAAGGGCTATGACGGAAGACCGGGGAGCCTATGTCAGCGGACTCCCTCTCCGCCAATTCCTGCGCCATGTCATGCAGGCTGATGACCTCCACCCCCTCGGCCTTGGGGTAGCGGTCCTTGCCCCCGTAGACGATGCAGGCCCGGTCCGGCTTGATGTCATCAAGGGCTTGCCGGAATCCACGCTCCATCTTCGGCGCGGTCGTGCCTTTGATCTCGATGGCCCAGAGGCAACCTCCCGGCAGTTCAAGCACCAGGTCGATCTCAACGCCCGTATGGGTGCGGTAGAAACTGGCCTTGCTGCGCTCGGGGGCCACGCGCAAGAGATTCTCCAGGACATGTCCTTCCCAGCTCATCCCCACCACGGGATGTCCCAGGAGATCGTGCAGGCTCTCAATCCCCAGCAGGGCATGCACAAGCCCGCTGTCCCGGATATAGACCTTGGGCGACTTGACCAGACGCTTCTTCACATTGGCGTGATAGGGGGGCAGGCGGCGCACCAGCAACAGATCAACCAGAAGGTCCAGATATCCGGCGACCGTGTTACCGGTCACCTCCAGATTCCGGGCCATCTGCGCGGCGTTGTAGACACTTCCCTGTTGATGGGCCAGCATGGTCCAGTACCGCCGCAGGGTTGCCGCCGGAATGCGTGGTCCCAGAAGCGGTATATCCCGCTCCAGATAGGTCGTGATGAACTGATCCCGCCACCGGATGCTGGCGCTGTCGTCCGGTGCCAACAGGCTGTCCGGAAATCCGCCCCGCCACCACAGGCCGCTGTCCGGCGGGGCTTCCAGCACGTCGAGGGGAGACAACTCCAGATCGGCGATCCGTCCGGCCAGCGTCTCGCTCGATTGCTTCAGCAGATCAATCGAAGCCGAGCCCAGCAACAGGAAATGCCCGGCCTTGCGGCCTGCAAGGCGGTGCGCATCGATGAGTCCGCGCAGGGTCTGAAACAGCCCCGGTGTCCGCTGTACTTCATCGAGAATGACCAGCCGATCCTGTTGCCGCTCAAAATAGCCGGTGGCATCTTCCAGCTTTTGCAGGTCTTGCGGATTCTCCAGATCAAGATAATCGGGTGGCGGTCCCCCGGACAGCAGGCCAGCATGGCGGCGAACCAACGTGGTCTTGCCCACCTGTCGTGGGCCAAGCAGGCAGACGGCCGGAAACTGTTTCAGGTAATCGAGAACGGACTCTGTCGAGCGGCGATCTAAAATCATTTTCTTTTTCGGGAATCACCTTGGTCCATTTGATCGCGCCCATGACCGGTCGGGAACGACCCAGAGCCGACAGTGGCGATCAGCTATTGTTTCAGCTGAGGCGATTGCCGGAAATGTCCATACCAGATGGCGCCGGATTGAGGCTCGCCTTCAAGGAGCGCCACCAGGAGCATAGTCGGGCTATGTGACGGCTGGCGCGACGCAGAAGGCGGGCGTCAAGACCAGCCAGGTGGGATGAGAATTGACAGAAATCGCCTAAGTCCCACGAACCGCCCTATTTGGCATAGTTCAAATAGTCCGAGCGCCAACCGTCCAGCAAAGCGCCATGACATTCGAACCCTTTGCCGAGATCGCACTCCTGCTGGTGATTACCGCCATGGCGGGGATGGCGGCAATCCGGCTGCGTCAGCCAATCCTGATCGCCTACATCGTGGTCGGCATCGCGGTCGGGCCGGCAGGGCTCGCGCTAGTTCAGGCCCACGACGAGATCGACCTGCTGGCCCAGGTCGGAATCGCCGTTCTGTTGTTCCTGGTCGGGCTCAAGCTGGACCTCACCAATGTCCGCCACATCGGGGCCGTCGCGCTGGCCACGGGTCTGGGCCAGCTCGCCTTCACCATCTTGTTCGGCTTCGTGCTAATCCTGCTTCTCGGCAAGGGCTGGGTCGAGGCGCTGTATGTCGCGGTGGCGCTGACCTTCTCCAGTACCATCATCATCGTCAAGCTGCTCTCGGACAAGCGCGAGCTCGACTCCCTGCACGGGCGCATCGCGATCGGCTTCCTGATCGTGCAGGATATCGCCGTGGTGCTGGCGATGATGTCCATGAGCGCCCTCGGCAGTGATACCGACGCCGGCGTCTGGCGCATGGCCTCCGAGCTGTTCGGGCGGGTCGCCGGGG
>JANQMQ010000634.1 GCA_028279995.1 Candidatus Phaeomarinibacter sp.
CATCTGCGAACGCCCGAAGGTCGGCCCGCATCGCCCGGCCATGCGGGCGCGTGTCGCCGAGATCCTGGGTATTGCGGAAGACCGTGTGTCCGTCAAAGCCACGACGACGGAAGCGCTCGGGTTCACGGGGCGGCGTGAAGGTATTGCGCAATACCCAGGATCTCGGCGACACGCGCCCGCATGGCCGGGCGATGCGGGCCGACCTTCGGGCGTTCGCAGATGATGGTGATATCGGCGCTCGCGACGACGCCGCCGCGCTCGGCCACCAGTTTTGCCGCATGGTCAAGGAACTTCCACGACGCCGCGCCCTTCCACTGTGGATCGCTTGGCGGAAAGTGTTCGCCGATGTCGCCAGCCCCTATCGCACCCAGAATGGCGTCGGTCAGCGCATGTAGCCCGACGTCCGCGTCCGAATGGCCGACGGTGTCGCAATCATGGGGAACGGGGATGCCGCACAGCATGATCTCCTGTGCGGTGCCGGGCGCCTCGAACTTGTGGACGTCAAAGCCCGAACCGGTGCGGACGTCGCCCAGCCGCGCAGCCAGCAGACCGTCCGCACGCACCAGATCATCCTGTGTCGTGATCTTCAAGTTATCCTCCGCTCCGTCCACCAGGCCAATCGTCAGGCCGGCCCGTTCCGCCACAGCGGCGTCGTCAGTAAGCGCCTCGCCGACGACAGCGCGATGGGCGCTCAGGATGTCAGCAAACCGGAAGCCCTGCGGCGTCTGTGCCCGGGCAAGGCCGGTCCGGTCAACCGTATCACCCACAATACCGTCGGCCACCCGCTTGAGCGTATCCGTAACGGTGACGCAGGGCAGGGCGGCGGGGTGCTCATCAAGGGCATCCACCACGCGGGTAATGAGCCCGGCACTGGCAAGCGGGCGGGCACCATCCTGGATCAGCACCTTGTCTGGCGCTACGGCTTCAAGGGCCTCAAGACCAAGACGGACAGAATCCTGGCGTTCCGCGCCACCATGGACAGGTGGCATGAGCTTCTCCTGGTGTCCCAGAGCGTCTGCCGCCGCGTCGTACAATTCGCGATCATCCGGGTGGATGGCGCTCACCACGTGGGTTACGGCGGGATGGGCAAGAAAGGCCCGCAATGTATGTGTGAGAACCGCAACGCCGCGCAATTGGGCGTACTGCTTTGGCAACTCGCCGCCAAAGCGGTGTCCCCGGCCTGCCGCAACAATCAGGACGGCAGTGGATGCAGACGTGGTCATGAGATGTAAAAACCGCGGATCAAATACGGGAATCGGCACCAGAAGGGCCATTAAGTGAGGCTGCAAGCTAGCCTCCGGGCAGGGCAGGTGCCAAGCATTTCACGCAGGTCAGGCAGCGCGTTTACCAACAAATTCCGCGCCGGATGGCCTTGTGAACACAGAGTGTTAGATATAGGTTGGTCAACAAATAGGCAGTGACTGCATGTGCACATCATCTAAGCAAAAAGAAATGTCCGGCCCTCGCGGCGTGAAGTATCCGTTGCGGGGTGCGGCGCACGTCGTGCGTGGGGCCACGGACATAGCGGTCGAGCCGGTGTTTCTCGCGCCCATGTCCGGTATCACCGACTTGCCATTTCGCCGGACGGTGCGGGCACAGGGCGCTGGTCTGGTCGTTTCGGAAATGATCGCGTGCGAAGACCTGGTGAATGAGAAGGAAGAGGTCATGCTCCGCGCCCGCCGCGAAGCAGCCGAAGAGCCAATGGCGGTTCAACTGGCCGGCCGGGAACCTCACTGGATGACCGAAGCGGCGAAGATTGCTGAAGGGTCCGGCGCCCGCATCATCGACATCAACATGGGGTGCCCTGCCAAGAAGGTGGTTGGCGGTCTGTCGGGATCTGCCCTGATGCGCGACCTGGACCATGCCCTGACTCTGATTGACGCAACACTGGGAGCCGTCGATGTGCCGGTGACCTTGAAGATGCGCACAGGATGGGACAAGGATTGCCGCAATGCGCCGGAGCTTGCCGCGCGGGCGGAATCAGCCGGGGTCTCACTCATCACCGTGCATGGACGGACCCGCAACCAGTTCTATACGGGCCGCGCTGACTGGGCGTTTGTCCGGCAGGTCAAGGACGCCGTAAATGTGCCCGTGATCGTCAATGGCGATATCTGCACGACCGATGACGCGCATGCGGCATTGGCCCAATCCGGAGCAGACGGGGTGATGGTGGGCCGCGGGGCCCAGGGGGCTCCCTGGCGTCTGGCGCAGATCAAGTCGTCACTTGCCGGGCATTCAGTCCCCGATGATCCGGATACGGAACAGCGGCTGGACATCATCCTTGAGCACTATGAAGCCATGCTGGAGCATTATGGCGAGGCACTGGGTGTGCGGTGCGCCCGCAAACACCTCGCCTGGTATGTGGAGGACCACGAACGCTGCAACAAGATCAGCCTCCGGAGCGCCAAATCCGACATGTGCCGCATGGGCGATCCGGCTGACGTGCGCGCCGCCCTCAAATCCATCTTCAGCGACGATGCCGTGGCCGTTGCCGTGCAGGAACAGGTGGCGTGATGGCTGGTCAAGCAGCACGGGATGTCTCAACACGCCTTGACCTGGATGGCGCCGGGGCCTTTGTGCTCGATGCCCTGCCGCACCCGGTCATGAAGGTGGGTGCCGACGGCATGGTGGCGTTTGTGAACGCAGTCGCTGAACAGTTCTTCGCGTTGGGCGCCAACATCATTGTCGGCAAGCCGCCCAGCGACCTGGTGGCCTTCGGCAGCCCGCTTGTGGCGCTTATCAATCAGGTGCAGGCGACGGGGGCCTCGGTCACAGAATACGGTGTCGGCATCGGCGGTCCCCGCATGGGTGAGCGCGACGTGGATATTCAGGTGGCCCCTATCGTCGAGGAACCCGGTGCGGTTGTTGTGATGCTGCAGGAGCGCACCATTGCCCACAAGATGGACCGGCAATTGACTCACCGCGGTGCCGCACGGTCTGTCATGGGCATGGCGGCGGTGCTCGCACACGAGATCAAGAACCCCCTGTCCGGCATTCGCGGCTCCGCTCAACTGTTGGAAATGGGCGCGCAGCCCGAAGACCGGCACCTGACGCGGCTGATCACCGAGGAGGTGGACCGGATCTGCAAGCTTGTAGACAGCATGGAAGTGTTTTCCGACAAGCGGCCGCTGGAAGCAGAGCCGGTCAATATCCATGAAGTGCTCGACCATGTCCGCCGTCTCGCGGGCACGGGCGTGGCCAAGGACATCAAGCTGACCGAGGAATACGACCCCTCGCTGCCGCCGGTTCCCGGTTCAAGGGACCAGCTTGTGCAGGTGTTCCTAAACCTGGTGAAGAATGCGGCTGAAGCGGTTGATCCCGATGATGGTGAGATCGTGATTTCCACCGCCTATCGCCCGGGTGTGCGGCTGTCCATTCCCGGAAGTTCCGAGCGTGTCAGCCTGCCGCTGGAAGTATGCGTGCGCGACAACGGCCCCGGTGTGCCGGCTGATCTGCTGCCGCATCTGTTTGATCCGTTCGTCACGACCAAGACCACCGGCACCGGGCTGGGGCTGGCTCTGGTGGCAAAGATCGTTGGTGACCACGGGGGCGTCATTGAATGTGACAGCATCCCGCGCAGAACCGTGTTTCGCGTGCTCCTCCCCATCAAGCGCGCACAAACGAAAGACCCGTCCCTTGGTGCCAACAGCGCCATTGAAACAGGAGATGGGCTAGGAGACCCTGATGCCTAGCGAAACTATTCTCGTTGCCGATGATGACGGGGCGATCCGCACCGTCCTGAACCAGGCACTTGGACGAGCCGGTTTTGACGTTCGGTCAACCGGCAACGCATCAACCTTGTGGCGCTGGGTAGGCCAGGGTGAAGGCGACCTGATCATCACCGATGTGGTGATGCCGGACGAGAATGCGTTTGATCTCATTCCGCGTATCAAGAAGCTGCGGCCCGAACTTCCCATCATCGTCATGAGCGCACAGAACACGCTGATGACCGCGATCACGGCAGCCGAGCGCGGCGCCTACGAGTATCTGCCAAAGCCGTTTGACCTCAATGAGCTGACAGGCATTGTACGCCGGGCGTTGTCGCAGCCCAAGACCGCTGTTGCCAAGCCTGCGGCTGAAGATGGCGAAGATCGTATTCCGCTGATTGGCCGCTCGGCGGCGATGCAGGAAATCTATCGTGTGATGGCGCGTCTGGTGGGGACTGACCTGACGGTCATGATCATCGGCGAAAGCGGCACCGGCAAGGAACTGGTGGCCAAAGCGCTCCATGACTATGGCAAGCGCCGCAATGGCCCGTTTGTCGCCATCAACATGGCGGCCATCCCGCGCGAGCTGATTGAGTCAGAACTGTTCGGTCATGAGAAAGGCTCCTTCACCGGCGCCAGCGGCAAGGGGGTTGGCCGGTTTGAGCAGGCCGAAGGCGGCACGCTTTTCCTGGATGAAATCGGTGACATGCCGATGGATGCCCAGACGCGCCTGCTGCGCGTATTGCAGGAAGGTGGATACACGACTGTGGGGGGCAGGTCGCCGATCAAGACAGATGTGCGCATCGTTGCGGCGACCAATCGGGACCTGCGCCAGTTGATCAATCAGGGCCTGTTCCGCGAAGACCTGTTCTACCGTCTCAACGTTGTCCCTATCCGCCTGCCGCCACTGCGCGAACGCTCGGAGGACATACCCGATCTTGTGCGGCATTTCCTGGCCCTGTGTGAGGAAGAAGGGCTGCCGTCTAAGAGCGTTGACAATTCAGCGCTCGACCTGATGCGCCGGCACCGGTGGCCCGGCAATGTCCGTGAACTCGAAAACATGGTCCGCCGCCTTGCGGCGCTCTACACCGAAGACACAATCACCGCCGAGGTCATTCACACGGAACTCGCAGAGCCTGCCGTGTCAACGGAGCTTGCGGATGTTGCCGAGGATGAAAATCTCGGCGGCGCCATCGAGCGGCATCTTCAGCGCTATTTTGCGGAACATGGCGCCGCTCAGCCCCCGCCTGGACTTTATGACCGTATGCTGAAGGAGTTGGGGCGGCCCCTGATTTCCATTGCCCAGGGCGCCCCCCGTGGCAACCAGATCAAGGCAGCGCACCTACTGGGCCTAAACCGCAACACCTTGCGCAAGAAGATTCGCGATCTCGATATTCAGGTTGTTCGCGGAATTCGCTAGTAAAAACAGATAGATAGCCGGACACTCGGGCTGTCTCATTCAGGCAACAATGTTGTTGATTTGCACCTGTTGCACGTCCACAATAGCCGACTGTTGCGGAATGTTTGTCTGTGGCCGTAGAGCCGCACCGCACTCACAACAGCTAAACCGCAGCTATGACCGCAGCAATTGAGGCGCATACGGACAATGACGTCCACAGGCTCGATGACGCAGCTCAAAGGCAGCTACAAGACCGTATCCGCGCGGGTCGGCTGGTGGTTCAAGCGTATCCAGTGGCCAACCATTCTAGGCATCGGACTGGCTATTGCGGCCGTCGTCAGCGGGTCGGCTACCTATGTGGGCCTGACCGGCGCAACGGACTTTGAACCAACCCGCGCACAGGCCATTGCCCTGCTTCTGGCAAACCTTGCGATTGTCCTGACACTGTTCGCGCTGATTGCCTATCGCCTGGTGCGGCTATGGATAGCGCGGCGGGCAGGCAGTGCGGGCGCACGGCTTCATGTGCGGCTGGTCGCCATGTTCAGCTTCGTTGCGGTCATGCCGGCCATCATCGTGGCCGTATTTGCCGCGAGCACATTGGACCGCAGCCTGGATTCCTGGTTCTCAGAGCGTACGCGCACGATCATCGCCAACGCATCGACGGTGGCGGAAGCCTATCTGAATGAGCACCGTCAGAAACTGCGCGATGACGCCCTGCTGATGGCAACGGACCTGGACCGGTCTGCCTACCTCTATCAGAGCAACCGGGCTGACTTTCAAAAACTCATGGTGCAGCAGGCCGCCTTCAGGTCACTGGCAGGTGCCTTCATCGCGGATGGCAATGGCATCCTCATGGCCTATGCACCCGGGTCCACGCCGACCAGTATCGCACCGCCGTCTCCGGAGACACTCAGTGAGTTGGGCGAGGGAGAAGCGCATCTGACGGCCAGCGACGAAGGTGATCAGGTGCAGGCGCTCGTGAGGCTCACAAGCTTTGATGATGCATTCCTGCTTGTGACCCGCTTGGTAGATGCAAAGGTTCTCGACCATCTCGCCCGCACCCGGCTTGCCGCTGCCGAGTATGCCAATCTTGAAAGCCGCCGGTACACCGTGCAGCTTACATTCGCTCTCATCTACGTCATCGTGGCGCTGCTGGTGCTGCTGGCCGCGGTCTGGCTTGGGCTGTGGGCTGCCAATCGCATGGTGGCACCTATTGGTGAGTTGGTCGGTGCTGCCGAGCGCGTGTCCGATGGTGACCTTACAACGCGGGTTGATGTAGGCAGTGATGCTGACGAGATCACGGCTCTCGGCCGGACGTTCAATCGCATGACCGGTCAGCTGCAAAGCCAGCGCAACGAGTTGATGGAAGCCAACCACCAGCTCGACCGTAGACGACGCTTCACCGAGACTGTGCTCTCCGGTGTGAGTGCCGGCGTAATCGGTCTGGATGCCAAGGGCCGCATCGATCTTGTAAACCGAAGTTGTCTGCGCCTACTGGACCGCACGCGTGACGAACTGGTCGGTCAGCCACTGGTAGCCTGCGTGCCCGAGATGGCCATCTATGTGCGTCAGGCCATGGCTCGCAATGATCGTCCGTCTGAAGGCCAGATCACTCTTGAGCAAGAGGATGGTGGTGACCGGACGCTGACGGTGCGCGTGGTCTCTGAATTGTCAGGCGACGGCTCCCATGGCTATGTGGTGACGCTTGATGATATTTCCGAACTCGTATCCGCTCAGCGCGCATCAGCCTGGGCCGACATCGCCCGCCGCATCGCTCATGAAATCAAGAACCCCCTGACGCCCATTCAATTGTCGGCGGAGCGGCTCAAGCGCAAATACAGCACCCAGATATCCAATGATCCGGAAGTGTTTGAACAATGCACAAACACCATCATCCGTCAGGTCGGTGACCTCGGGCGCATGGTCGATGAGTTTTCGTCGTTCGCCCGCATGCCGACAGCGGTCATGGCGCTTGAAGATCTGTCCGAGCTGGCCAAGGAAGCTGTCTTCCTTCAACGGGTGGCGTCACCTCAGATCACGTTCGAAGTCGAGGGCATGGATCAACCGGTCATGCTGGAATGCGACCGCCGTCTTGTCGGTCAGGCTTTGACGAACCTGATCAAGAATGCCACCGAGGCAATAGAGACGAAACACGAGATGACGGGAACCAAACCCGACGTAACTGATGACCGTATCGTCGTCTCTATTGATGACAACAGCGAGATGATTTCACTGAGCGTGTCTGACACAGGCATTGGCTTGCCGCGCGGCGAGCGCTACCGGCTGCTTGAGCCATATGTAACGCGCCGTGAAAAGGGAACAGGCCTCGGCCTCGCTATTGTTAAGAAGATCATGGAAGACCATTCGGGCAACCTGTTGCTGGAGGATGCGCCCTGGGTCGCGACCGGCGGGCAGGGCGCCAGCATCCGTCTGGTGCTTCCGCGCACACAGATGCTGGAAAACGATCAGGCTACTGAAGAAATTTTTGTAAGTGACACGGACATTGACGATGATGCAGCTGTGCCTTTCGGGCAAAGCGCGTCGGCGTCAGACTAGCAGGTAAGGGAGTTAGGGTATGGCGTCAGATATTCTCATTGTCGACGATGAGCTCGACATTCGTGAGTTGATGGCCGGCATTCTGGATGATGAAGGGTATGAAACCCGTCTCGCCGGCAACAGTGACGAGACACTGAAGGCCATTCAGGCACGCGTTCCCCGCCTGGTGGTGCTGGACGTCTGGTTGCAGGGCAGCCGGATGGATGGGCTCGATCTTCTTGATGCCATCAAGGAAAAGCATCCCGACCTGCCAGTCGTTGTGATTTCGGGTCACGGCAATGTGGAAACCGCAGTTACCGCTATCAAGAAGGGTGCCTACGACTACATCGAGAAGCCGTTCAAGGCGGACAGGCTGGTGCTCATCGTTCAGCGTGCCATTGAGGCCTCGAAGCTGAAGCGCGAAAACGAGCAACTGCGCCAGCGAACTGGCGACGAGGCTGAACTGGTCGGCGTGTCGTCAGGCGTCAACCAGCTTCGCCAGATGGTGGACCGCATCGCGCCGACAAACAGCCGCGTGCTCATCATCGGACCGTCAGGCTCTGGCAAGGAGGTGGTCGCGCGTATGCTGCACGCCCGGTCCTTGCGTTCCAGCGGCAGTTTCGTTGCCATCAATGCGGCCACCATGGCGCCGGACCGCATGGAAGAGGAGCTATTCGGAACCGAGGCGGCGGATGGACGTCCGGCGAAAGTCGGTGTGTTTGAGCAGGCTCACAAGGGAACATTGTTTCTGGATGAAGTGGCCGACATGCCGCTTGAGACCCAGGGCAAGATCCTGCGAGTGCTCGTGGACCAGACCTTCGAACGCGTGGGTGGAGGACCCAAGGTGCAGGTCGATGTTCGCGTTGT
>JANQMQ010000693.1 GCA_028279995.1 Candidatus Phaeomarinibacter sp.
GCCCGGCAGGGCGTACCACCAGAACGTTGCGGAGCTGGGTTTCATCTACGCTGTCAGCCGCGCGCCAGCGTGACCTGTGTCACATCAGTATTGGCGGACCTGAAGCCGGCCTCGCAATAGGCGAGATAGAAATGCCAGAGCCGCTTGAACCGTTCATCAAATCCGAGCGGCTCGATCTTCGGCCAAGCATCCGCAAAGCTTTCCTGCCACATACGCAGGGTGCGCGCATAGTCCAGGCCGAACTCACGGTTGCCTGTCATCACCAGCCCTGCCTTGCTGATTTGATCGCGAAGGGCTGTCGGCGAGGGCAGCATGCCTCCGGGAAAGATGTAACGCTGGATGAAGTCCGCTGTGCTGCGGTACTCGTCATAGGCTTCATCGGCAATCGTGATGATCTGGAGCGCCGCCTTGCCACCTGGCTTCAACACGCTATGGACCTTGTTGAAGTAGGTTGGCCAGTACTCCTCACCAACCGCCTCGAACATCTCAATGGACGCGACCCTGTCATAGGTATCGGTGACGTCGCGATAGTCCTGATAGCGTATTTCGACCCGGTCACCCAATCCGGCGCGGGTTACCCGCTCCCGGGCAAAGGCCAGTTGTTCCTTGGAAATGGTAATCCCGGTAACGCGGCAGCCGATTTCACTTGCTGCAAACTCCGCAAATCCGCCCCAGCCACAACCAATCTCCAGCACATGATGGGACGCGTCCAACTGCATCCCGGCGGCAAGCGCGCGATATTTCTCCCGCTGCGCAGATGCCAGATCATTCATGCCCGGTTTAAAAATGCCGGACGAGTACGTCATGGTCGGGTCCAGCCACAAGCCATAGAACTCGTTGCCGAGATCGTAGTGGGCATGGATGTTGCGCTTGGATCCACGGCGCGAGTTGCGGTGCAGCTTGTGGTAGAGCTTGTTGACCCAGTCAAAGATGCCAGCGCGCAAGGCCTGCATCATCATGGCCCGATTGCGCGCGAAGATTTCCAGGAACTTTGCCATGTCCGGCGAGTCCACATCGCCGTTGATGTAGGCCTCGCCAAACCCGATACCGCCGCCGGCGAGCAGCCGCCGTATCGCGCGGTAGTTCTTTAGCTCGACCTCTCCATGTTCGCCGGGCTCTTTGCCTTCAAAACGCAGCGGGGGATGGCCCGGCAACCGGACGGTCAAGCTACCTTCCTGAATGGACAGCAGCATACGCAACGCGTATTTGGCGAGACGCGGCACGCCGGACAGTTTTTCCAGCGTTTCTGCAGTTACCAGTACAGGCGCAGCGTCATGTTGCACGGCAACACCTGAAAAATCGGTCGTACTCATAGCTTCAAGCCGCTCTGGGGTTACCGCTGTCACTATAGCTTCTTTCCGGTGCTTTTGCAGGGTCGATTGCATTTCCGCGGGCGCCCTGTGCAGGCCCGTCAAAACTTGTACGAGGCGGTGCCTGTGGCGGGCTGGAGAAAAACGGGACGCCTTTCAACCAAAGGCGCAACGCCTCGAAGTGAATGGCGCTGATGATTTTCAGGGTCATCAAGGGATAACGCACGAAGGCAGTCGCCAGTGAGGCGGTTGTGAACTCACGCGCCTTGCCATCAAAAGTCGCCAGCAGAAAGGGACCATCCTCGTCGGTCTCGCGAATGCGAATGCCGATGGTCTCGCCGGGATTGTCGAGTGAGAAGTGATAGCTTGCGGCCATGCCGACGAAGGGTGAAACGTGCAGGTTCTTGTGGCGAGCCTGGTGAATGACACGGCCCTGTACTTCAGTATCGGCCACAGGCGCCACGTAGCTGTGCACGTCACCGAATGTATTGTGAACTTGGTACACCAGCGCGGTCACCTGACCGCCCGCGTCATAGCAGTAGTAGACGGACAACGGGTTGAACACATAGCCAAG
>JANQMQ010000702.1 GCA_028279995.1 Candidatus Phaeomarinibacter sp.
TAGAGCAGCGGAATCATAATCCGCGTGTCGGGAGTTCAAGTCTCTCCTCCGCTACCAATTTTCTCCCAGAACAAAGCCATTTTCCGTCTCTGCTGCTGAATCAATCCGCGTGCCCTGTGCCGGTTTTTGTGCCGGGGGTTCCAACCCTCTCATGCAGGGCATCAACAGACAGGAACGCATAGGCGCGCTCTGTTTGGGCGATGGTTTGATGACCAAGCCAGTCGCGCACTTCCTCAAGGGGCATCCCACGATCTTGAAGCAGGCGGCACCCGCAAGTCTTTCTCAGATCATGCCATTTCAGGTCCGGCACCAGTGCTCGCTTAGCCGCACCAGATAGGCCGCGTGTGCGTTTGCCATAGCGGGAACCATCCCTTTTGCAGAAGACCCAATCGGGCGTACCGCCGTGTCTGAGGTGGCGCGGAAGTGTGCCGAGAATTGTGACGGCTCGTTCCAAGAGTGGGACCACACGTCCTTGGCCAGATTTTGTGTCCTTACTTTCAAGCGTAATTTCTTGCCGCTTGAGATTGATCTGATCCCAGGTGAGTGAGAGTTGCTCCTCTAGCCTTAGTCCGGTGTCGATGGCGAACGCTATTTGCGCTTCCAGATCGCCTTTTGCTTCTGCCAGCAGGCGTGCTTCTTCCTCATGGGAAAGATACCTCGTGCGCGGCGGGGCTTCAGTCAGTTTCCCGCGCCGCTTGCGTTCCTTGAGAAAGCCGGGAACGGGGTTGGGGATGTCGGCCCACTTCAAGTCTGCCTCGGCATACATGGACGACAGGCAGGCTAGATCGCGGCGGATAGTTGGCGCGGTAGCCCCTTCCCGACGCCGGTAGGCAACATAGTCATTCAGAACAGTTCTTGTGATCTCATCAAGAAATTTGCCTTCCAAATGCGGAATCATCATGCGGGCGGACGTGATGTAGCGCCTTGCGCTTGCTGGCTTGAGGTTGGGCAGGTGTTGCGTGATGAAGTGCCGCATGGCTTCGTCGAAAGTGATCCGCTGCTTATCACCCCACGCTACCGCGTCCATGCGGTCCAGCCATTCGCGCAGGCGCTTCTCTGCTACATCCCGACGAGTCGTCTTAAGGGGCTCTCTGTGGTCCCGTCCGTTGCGCTGGGCACGCGCCCACCATTGTTTGCCTCGCTTGTAGATTCCTGCCATGCGACGGGCCTTACTTCTGTTCGATCCCACCAGCGCCAGAATTTGACCAGATCAAACCGCCAGGCCGTTCCAGGACCGAAGGGCTGGTGCGCGCCGGGTATCTCACCACGAGATGCGCGTCCGGTGAAGTAGCGAGGGCTATACCCCAGCTCCTTCGCCAGATACGCGGCTGTCTCATGTCCGTAGCGCTTTCGCGGCATCTCTTAAGCTACTAAGCGATCAAGAATGGAGAGGTGAGACCGAGGGTTGCGGGTGTGCTGCGTTTCCGCAAGCAGATAGCTCATGATGTTGCGACCCTGGTGTTGGTGAAATACTTTTCGATTGCCTCCTGCGTTCGTTCTCGGCACTCGTCGCCTTCGTCATGTTTCAAGGCGAGAGACAGGCGGCGGTGCTCTGTGGCGTGATCCGATGCTGGCGATTGTGCAATGGTATCGGCCAGATTGCTTCTGGTCGCGATGAGGAGTTCCCATAGTTCTCCGAGCACGTTACCCAAGGGGTGGTTACACGGACAGTTTATCGTACCCAGTAAGGCGGTCTCTACTTCACCAAGAGCACCATGCAAGTCGATCAGCTGCGAGAGAGTGAGACTGCCATTGAATACTTCCTCCAATGCGGGCCAGCAGAGTGATCTGGACTCACCAGCAGACGCTTCCAGAGCGGTAGTGGCGGCTTTGTGGAAGTCGCCGGCGCGAAGCGCCCAACGTGCAAGCACTTCAGCTCTTCGCCTCAGGTCGTCTTCGTTTTGTGGCGGCCGCGTTTCGATCACGTCAGCCACCAGGCTCATGTTGTCCAGCGCAGTTTCCCGCGCGGCATCTTCGAAGCCGGGCCCTGATCGAGCATCGAGCCAATCAAACAGCCGGTGAAGGTCATTGATGGAGAGGCTAGAGATGTCGTGATCAGTGATCTTCTTTGTCACGTCTACGCTGTGCTCAAGCTCAGGCCCGGTGGGCTGAGACATCTCCGAACGGTTGTCCTTGGCTTCCTGCATGAAAGAAAGCGCCTGGTTGCACAGGAACATAACCATTGAGTGGTCTGTGGCTGATTTGAAACTGTCGGCAGGCAGGCTGAAGACCGCCCGGACAGCATTTTCCGCATCCTGCACGGGTCCCTCCAGAGAGAAGTAGTAGGGACTGTTTTCTGCAGCTTCGGTTTTAGGTACTTCGACGAGGTGTATGGTCGTTGTCTCCTTTTCCGAGGTCGAAGACTGAGTGCTATGTGCAAGGTTGATCATGAGAAGTGCTCCATTCAGCTCTGTTTGAGGTCCTTGAACTCTAGTCGGTCACATCCTGGTTTGCCGGTCATGTGGCGGGCGGGCTGTGCAGGAGCCTTGCGCCATTGGTGGTGATGAGAGGCTGGGGTGCTTGCCTGCATGTGCCATTTCCATCTCCCATCAAATGGGCGTGTGCCCTTGGTGATAGAGAGAACTTACGCATTATACGTAATGTGTTCAACGCAAAAAACATATAAACAACGAGTTTTATGCATACACTGCTCTTTCAACAGACAGGAGGGCAGGGAATGCCTCGTGGAATGAGTTGTGCGAATCGGGTGTGGGAGACGCGACAGTGTTCGGTAGCAAACACACCAAGCTATCGAAGCCGCCAATCAAGAGGATTGGCTAGATGAGCAATTCAACCTACGCTCGCCTTATGGAAGAAGCGCCGATTCATCTCGTTTTGAAGCTCGACACCAGCGAACCAATGGAGATTGGGGCGTTTGTCGGGACTTTTACTTCACTGGCGAGCGAGTTTGATCGTTATGTGCGTGAGCGCCACCCGGACCTGAAGGCCGACACACAGGTATTTGTGAAAGAGGTCCGATCCGGCAGCATTGAAGCAGACATGTTCCCGTCTCTCATGGCGCTTGGCGCAATTGTCGGTGCGTTTGACCATGTCTTAATTGTCGAAGATTTCGTTAGGCGCTGGGGTAAGCGCATCACTGCCTTGGCCAGAGGCAAACAAGAGGACCAGCCAAAAACGAAGGCTGAGTTGCGGGACTTTTCCGATGCGGTTCAGGCCATAGCAACAGACCCCGACGCCAGCTCAACACTTTCGGCTGCTGTATTTGAAGACGGTGAGCGCAAGGTAAAGGCTGCGTTTCAGTTTCACACGCCGGAAGCGCGGGCAGCGCGGGATCGGATTGAGGAATACAAGCAGGAAT
>JANQMQ010000723.1 GCA_028279995.1 Candidatus Phaeomarinibacter sp.
GGCAATGACTTCGGTGTCGGTGTCGGATGAGAAGCTGGCCCCGCCCGCTTCGAGTTCCTGGCGCAGCTCCCGGAAGTTCTCAATGATGCCGTTGTGAACAACCGCCACATTGTCCGTCGCATGCGGGTGGGCATTGTTGGTGGTCGGTGCCCCATGGGTGGCCCACCGGGTGTGGCCAATACCGATTGTGCCCGACAGAGGAGAGGCATCCAACTCACCGGAAAGCGCATTCAGTTTGCCGGTTGCACGCCGACGTTCGATCGCGCCATCGACAAGAGTGGCAATGCCCGCGCTGTCATAGCCGCGGTATTCCAGCCGCCGCAGGCTTTCAAGAATGACCGGCGCAACGTCGCTCTTGCCGATGACACCTACAATGCCGCACATCGCCTAAGCCCCTTTTTTCTTCGCTGCTTCCTTGCGGGCGCGGAACTTTGCAGCCCAGCCGGCAACCTCTTTCTGCTGCGCCCGCTCAACCGCCAGTGCGTCCGCGCTAACATCTTTGGTGATGACACTGCCTGACCCGGTAAAACCGCCATCAGCCACTGTCACCGGTGCCACGAGCGAGGTGTTGGAGCCGATAAAGGCCCCCGCTCCCACATCGGTGAAATGCTTGTCATAGCCGTCGTAGTTGCAGGTGATGGTCCCAGCCCCCACATTGGCGTGCGCTCCGATGCGCGCGTCACCGATGTAAGACAGGTGGCTCACCTTCGCACCCTCTTCGATGGATGCCTTCTTGACCTCGACAAAGTTGCCGATCTTGGCGCCGACACCGACATCGGCACCGGGGCGCAGACGGACATACGGCCCGACAGTGGCCTCTTCGGCAATACTTGCACCCTCCAGGTGCGAGAAGGCCTTGATGGTCACATTGTCCGCGACATCAACACCGGGTCCGAAGACAACGTGCGGTTCCACGACCACGTCGCGTCCGAGCTTTGTGTCGTGGCTGAAAAAGACAGTATCCGGAGCAATCAGTGTTGCGCCATTGTCCATGGCTTCGCGGCGAAGGCGCGCCTGGAGCAACCGCTCGGCACGTGCAAGTTCGACACGAGAATTGATACCATGCACTTCATCTTCCGGGGCCACGGCATAGGTGCACGCAAGGCCGCGTCCCCGAGCCACTTTGACGACATCTGGCAGGTAGTACTCTCCCTGTACATTGTCATTGTCGATGGCCTCAAGAATGCTCCAGGCATGCTCCGCCGCAAGCACGATCGCATTTGAGTTGCAAAGGTTGGTCTGCTTCTCCGCGTCGGTGGCATCCTTATCTTCGACAATCCGGTCAAGCCCGCCCGCACCATCAACAATCAACCGCCCATAGGCGTGCTCCGTTGTGCACTCGAAGCCAAGCACGGCAACCGCCGCGCCGTTGCTGACAGAGGCACGAAGGTCAACAAGGGTCTGCGGCTGGATCAGCGGCACATCCCCATTGAGGATCATCAGGTCACCGTTGAAATCCTTGAGCGCGTCACGGGCCGCCAGCACGGCATGGGCTGTGCCGAGACGCTCCTGCTGCAAGGCGGCGACAGCCCCTGGTACATCAGCCACGACATGTTCCATGCCTGGCCCGACCACGATCACCAGCCGTTCCGGCGAAAGGCTCGCCGGCGCCGCAGCCGCATGGCCAACAACGCTCTTGCCGGCAATCTTGTGCAGGACCTTGGGGATGTCAGACCGCATGCGCGTCCCCTTGCCGGCGGCAAGAATCACGATCGCCAGAGGGCGCATGTCGGACGAAGTGGCATTCATCAGTCTGTTTCTCCGAAGGACCATAGACAGGTCTCAGCAAGCATCGCTGTTACCTATGGCACACATAGTGTGAACAAAAATAAAGTATGATTTCGGAGCGTTACCACTACGTTCTGCCGCACACAACCAACCCCTTGATGCTCTAAAGGCTGGAGGCTGCCGAGACCTCATTCTGGGGCGACCCTGTGACCTGTGCTTCAAGCAACTGGCGCACAGCTGCCTCATCCCCGGCCCGTGCTGCCGTTACCATGTCCTCGATGGCTTTGCGTACCTGCGCAAGGCTACTTACATCGGGGCGCGCCAGAAGAAGACCCGGGTGGCCTGAAGGAAGATGTTCTTCCCGCTTGTCGAAAAGCGGTTCCGAGAGGCGCTCACCTGGTCGGGTACCAGTAATCTTGATCTCGATGTCCTCGTCCGGCTCAAGACCCGCAAGACGGATCATTTGCCGGGCCATGTCGATGATCCTGACAGGTTCGCCCATATCGAGCACCAGAATGGAGCCGACGCTGCCGTCCTGTGACATCTCACGGGCGCTCGCGAAGAGTACTAGTTGCACGGCCTCGCGAATGGTCATGAAGTATCTCACCATCTCCGGGTCTGTGACAGTCAGTGGGCCGCCTTTTTCAAGCTGCTTTTGAAACAGCGGAACGACTGAGCCGGCAGATCCGAGCACATTGCCAAACCGCACAGTGACAAAACGCGTGCCGCTGGTCCTGTTGCGCTGATCAATATCAAGGACCTGAGCATAGGACTCCGCCACCCGTTTGCTGGCACCCATGATGCTGACAGGATCGGACGCCTTGTCCGTGGAGATCATCACCATGACGTCGGCGCCGCATTTGACGCTGGCGTCAGCCACATTGCGGCTGCCATGTACATTGGTCAGTACGGCTTGTGCCGGTTGTGGTTCAAGCAGCGGAACATGCTTGAGCGCCGCCGCATGAAAGACGACTTGGGGTGCGGTGTCGTCAAATATGTTCTGGACTTGGTCCGCATTGCGAACGTTGCACAGATATGCCGTACGCGGAATACCGGGAAACTCTTCCGACAGCTTTCTGTCGATTTCGTAGAGATTGTATTCCGACTGATCGAGAAGCGTGATCGCCGCCGGACCGAACCCCGCAATCTGCAGAACTAGTTCTGATCCAATCGACCCGCCTGCCCCGGTTATCGCCACCCGCTTGTTGGCAAGAAGCTGGCGCATCATGGACTTGTCGAGCTGAGCCTGCGGTCGACTAAGCAGATCCTCAACATCGACAGGTTGCACCTGCAGTTGGTTGCCGTCTTCCTTGTGGAGTGTGCTTTGAGCCGGAATACGGTCCAGCCGCATATCAAGGTCTGACGCCATGTGGAACAGCTGAGAGCGGCTGATTGTTCCTTCATAGTCTGCGGTAAGAACCAGCCGCTCCGGGCGTGCGCCACGGCGTTCCAGTTTCTCGGTGATCGCGGCGAGGTCCTCCAATGGGCCGTGCACGCGGATGCCGCGAATGGTTGTGCCAATGCGACCAGGATCATCATCAAGGATACCGATCACCCGGTACGGCGCGTCGGCGTCGCGAAGCATCTGGCGCTGGAATGCCTCAGCCTGATTCCCGGCGCCAACGATCAGAACGGGCACACGCCAGTGTGTGCCGCGTTCCAGCAGGGTTGCCATGCGGCCATCGCGATAAGCTCGATAGACCAGCCGTGGGCCGGCAAGAAGGGCTGCAAACACGAAGATGTTGATCAGCACCACCGAGCGCGGAATGAGTTCTGCCCGGAACAGCAAGAACAGGGCGAGCAGGAAAATGAGGTTAGCGATGACGGAGACGCGGCCGATACGAAAAGCTTCGTCGATTGAGGCGTAGCGCCACGAGCCCCGGTCAAGGCGTGTTCCCATCATGACGCCAGCGGCGACAATGACAAACAGAAGCCAAGCCTGACCAAGAATGCTCGGATCGTGGTCGGTCGCATCCGGCCCAAGACGCATAAACACCGCAACCGGGAAGGCAATAGTTGCAGCCGTCAGGTCGTGCACAGTTATAAGCGCACGTCTAAGAGCTTTTTCTTTAAGACCGGCCATCAGGCGCCTGTTGCTTGGACCAACTCAATGCAAGGGTGTGAAACACAATCAAACACCCAAACCACAGTCTGCCAGTAGCAGAGACAGCGCCTGCCCGCAAAAACTGTCTTCAAAACAGGTGAATGGCCGGCCGGGACGAGTTCGCAGGAGTATTAGTGCCGAGCCATGCTTTTGGGGCCGTAGGGCTGGCGGATATTCCCATGCGATGCGGCTTTACTGGCACTGACAACCTTGCGTCGCCGGACCGGGCGCGGCGATGGCGTGACCCCCGAGCCCTTGGGCCCCGTCTTGCCGCCGTCGGCTGACGACACCAACGTGCTGAGGTGGGTTACCAGTCTTGCAGCTTCCCGGCGCGACGCCTGGGCATTCTGAACCGCTGTGTTGACCCCATGAATAAGTGAAATCAGCACAATTGCGCCGATAAAGACCCCCACCCCGATCAGTCCCTCAACGGGTACTCCTTCAAACATCTCGGCAATCCCTCTCACAAGTTCGCCAATAGCCGCCCGAATCGCCCGCCCAAGGGCAACTCTGCGGCGGCTGCAGGAAAAATTTCCCGCCCGGATTTGCACGAACCGGGCCGATCTGCGCCAATCCCTATTAATCTATGTAAACGTAGACCTAATCCGCGAAAATCCAGAAGAACCAATGGCTTTTTTGGTTAATTTTCATGCGGTTTGCTGCCTGAAATTGGGCAGTTTGCCTATGTGTTAATCATATTGACCCGCCTGGCGGCAGTTTGAGGCGTCAAGCAGTTGGGTCTTACTCAAAATTCCCCCTGCCCGGCTATCACAGCATCATTTGACGCCTGATCATGGCGCAGGTACCAGCGATAGGTGACTTTTTCGGTCGATTCGGACTGAAAAGGTTGGCAATCAGACGCGCCCTCGGCGCTTTCAGGTGGTGGTTACCGGCATGAGAAGGCCGCCCGTCCAGATTTGGAAGACATCTGCACGAGCAGGATGCGGAGGCGTGCTGGCAATACTTGTGCTGGCAGCCTGCGCGCAGACCCCAACGGCGACCGACATCACCACGTCTTCGATCCCAGCGCCCGCATCTGCTGGCGGGGCCGCAGCCGATCTACCGCCCTCTATCCCGGGTGAAGGGCTGGAAGCACGTCTCGCGCGTCTGGAATACGACCTCGCACAGCTCAAGCTCGACTATTCCATCGTCCGCCCGAGCTTCGAGCAATTGGTCAGTCGTGAGACCGACCTGACCGATAGGCTGACGGCACTTGAAGGCGCATTGGGTCCCGTAACAGCGTCAATTCCACAAGCAAACAAGTCACCGACCTCCAAGCCTGCCAGTACAGGTACAACGTCCAAATCTGCAGTCAGCCAGACCGGTGTGGTCGGCCTGCATCTGGCGTCCTACAGGAACCTGGATCGGCTGAAGGAAGGCTGGGCTGAACTCAGGGTGGCGCACCCAGCAGAATTGACCGGTCTGGAGGTTCGCGTACAGCGAATCGACACCGGAAAAAATGGTGTTTTTAGGAGACTCCTCGCCGGTCCGGTCAATTCCCGGACAGCAGCTGATGGCCTGTGCCGAACGTTGTCTGCCAAGGGCGTGTACTGCAAAACTGTCACATTTTCAGGCAGTGCCCTTTAGAGCTGCGGTAACGCTGGTTTTGAGTTTTTCTATATATTTCAACGAATTGTAATTAGTCAGTATGCTGACTAAAACGTCTTGTTTTTGGTTACCCGACATAACTGTCCAAAAAATGAACTTGTCAAAATATGCATAAAAAATAGGCAAACAGGGCTTATCAAAAAGGCATGGCATGCCCATATAAAAGGCGTCACACTACTGTGGAATTGTTTCACATTGGGGACGCGCCTTCGGGCGACGGGTCATATGCCAGTAAAAACAACGCTAGATTTCCTGCGCCTGCAGGGCGACGCGCTCTGGGCCGGCGGTGAGTTCACAGCCAAACTGCTGGCGGACCGCCTTCTTGATCAGATGGCCCCGCGCGGCGACGGCTCCACGCCGGTGCTTACGCTGCCAGGCTTTTCAGGCCCCGAAATGTCATTGCGACCTCTCAACCGTTTTTTGAATAAGCGCGGCTTTGTGGCTGACAGCTGGGGCCTGGGGATCAACCGCGGTCCGGAAAGCATGGAATACATCGCCACACTCGGAAATCTGCTGGGTGATCGTATCAAGGCCATGGCCGACGAGAACGGCAAGGCCGTATCGCTTATCGGTCAAAGTCTGGGCGGTGTTTACGCGCGCGAGTTGGGGCGCCTGTTCCCTCAGGATGTCGACCGGGTCATTACCCTCGGCAGTCCTGCCAACCTGCGTGCCGGACATCACCACGGGATCAACCGTGGCGTTCGCATGGCGTCCCGCCTGGTTATGGGGCGTCCGGTTGAGGAACTGCTCAACGAAGCCGAGATCGAAGAACTGGCCCTTCATGAGCCGCCGGAGGGTGTGCCGTTGGTTGCCATCTTCAGCCCCTATGACGGTGTTGTTGCAGAAGAGCTCGCGGCCATTCCTGAGGAGTTCCTGGACGATGCCGGCGAGGCGCCGCGGGAAAACATTGAGATCATCTGTTCGCACATCGGCATGGGCGTGAACCCGCTGGTGCTGCTTGCTGTTGCAGACCGGCTGGTGGAGGACCCGCAGAATTGGAAAGCCTTTAGCGCGCGGGATTATGTGCCCGACCCTCTCAAGGAAATTCCCCGCCTCTTCTTTCCCGAAGCAGCGATGATGGTGCGCAGCAGCTATCACTGAGGCAGTATCCAGTCTCCGATCCCAAGAACTGCATTTGACCGATTGACGCCATGATTTGAAGGTGCGAATGAGCGCGTTCAAACGTGATGGTTCGGGATCGTATGGTGTTTGCACATCGGCCCTCTGCCAGCTTCCACATCCCTTTCTGACAGCAAAGTGAGGGCGCATGTCCGATCTCTCATGGGGTATCCTCGGCACAGGATCTATTGCACAGGCTTTTGCACGTGCGGTTGCCAAGAGCAGTTCTGGCACCCTCGCCCGCGTCGGCAGCCGGGCCGCTGATACGGCGCAGGCATTTGTCGACAAACTAAAAGCGGATGAGAACGCGCAGGTTGCCTCCGGAGCAGAAGGGTTTACAGCCTCAGGGGACTATGAGGCACTGCTTGCAGATCCTGCGGTCGATGCCATCTACATCGCCACACCTCACACAAGCCATGCACAATGGGCCATCCGTGCGGCTGAAGCCGGCAAGCACGTGCTCGTTGAAAAGCCTGCGGCACTGAACCATGCCGACACCATGGCCATGGTGGAAGCTGCTCGTGAAGCTGGTGTGTTCTTCATGGAAGCGTTCATGTACCGGCTTGCGCCACAGACGCGCAAACTTGTGGACATGATTGAAGCAGGTGACATCGGCCGTGTTCGGATGATCGAGGCGAGCTTCGGCTTCCATGCGCCATTTGATGCTTCGTCCCGCCTGTTCGCCAATGATCTGGGCGGTGGCGGCCTGATGGATGTTGGCCTTTATCCGGTCTCCATGGCGCGGCTGGTGGCCGGCGCCAACACAAAGAACGGGTTTGCTGATCCCGTCTCCGTTGCCGGATCGGCACGGCTGGGCGAAACCGGTGTTGATGAGTGGGCTGCCGCCCTGCTGACCTTTGAGGGTGGTGTCCTGGCACAGGTCTCAACAGCTGTGTCAGCCTGGCTGCCCAACACGGTGAACATATTCGGCGAAACCGGATCACTGCATGTAAACGGCCCCTGGCATGCCGCAGGTGTTGAAGGTGGCACATCCACCATCGAGCTGCGCCGCTTCGGCAAGCCGCCACAGACCATCGAAGTGGCCCAGGACAAGTGGCTGTATGAGATCGAAGCCGACCACGTGGCGGAGTGCATCGCCAAAGGCCTGACCGAAAGCCCGCTGGTGCCGATTGCTGACACCCTGGGGAACATGCGCACCCTCGATCAATGGCGCGATACGGCCCGCTTCCGTTTTGCCGCAGAAGGCTCCAAGGCGCCCTGGCCGACTGCAAACCACCTGCCGCTTGCCGTCAAACCGGAGGCGCCCATGCAGAGGCGCACAATCGACGGCGTCGCCAATCCCGTGTCTGCCCTCATCATGGGATGCGACAACCAGACAGCCATGCCGCACGCTTCCGTCCAGTTTGATGATTTCATCATGCAGGGTGGCAACTGCTTTGATACCGCCCATCTGTATGGCGACGGCATCATGGAGCGCCTGTTGGGCACCTGGATGGAAGACCGGGGTATCCGGGATGACGTGGTGCTGATCTGCAAGGGGGCACACACACCGGATTGCCGCCCTGATGCTGTCCGCCCGCAACTTGAAGAGAGCCTTGAGCGATTGCGGACAGATCGTGCCGACATCTATTTCCTGCATCGCGATGACCCGCAGGTCCCAATCGGTGAATGGGTCGACCTGCTCAACGAGCTGAAAGACGAAGGCAGGATAAGCGTCTTCGGCGGCTCCAACTGGTCCATGGAGCGTATGGCGGACGCCAATGCCTACGCGGCGGCTAACGGCAAGCAGGGCTTTGGGGTTCTTTCCAACAATTTCTCACTGGCCCGCATGAACAATCCCATCTGGCCGGGCGTCATGGCGTGCTCAGATGATGACTACCGGACCTGGCTGGAGGACACCGGCACTGCCCTGTTCTCCTGGTCGTCGCAGGCACGCGGTTTCTTTACGGACCGGGCAGGCCCCGACATCAAGACCGATCATGATCTGGTGCACGCCTTCTATAGCGACGACAACTTCGAGCGCCGCCGCCGCGCCTATGAACTGGCGGAGAAGAAGGGTGTCCATCCCATGACCATTGCACTTGCCTATGTGTTGGCTCAGAAGATGCCCACATGCGCCCTGGTCGGACCGCGCACCCTTTCCGAGTTGCGCACATCACTCGCAGTGTTCACCGTCGAATTGACGCCTGAAGAAGCGGCATGGCTCGACCTTCGGGCGTGACGGTGCTGCCGTCGGCGTCTGGTTGGCCAGCCCAGTGAATTGGCCGCTCGTTGATTGAGGTCCTCAGGCCACCCGCGTCTTGGCAAACAGCGGCGCATCTTCCTCGATCAAGGGCTTGAACGAAGGCCGCGCAAGGATCCGCTCCACGTAGGCAGCGAGTGTCGGCCATTTGGCAGCGTCGGGCTTGAATCCCGCATGCTGCAGATTGACGAAGTGCGTTGCCACCGAGATATCAGCGATCGTGAGCCCCTCGCCCACCAGATACTCGCTGTCACCAAGCTCCCTGGTCAGATAGTCGAAGATCACCGGCATGCGTTCGGTCATAGTCTTGTTAGCAGCATCCGTGTCCTGGTCCTTGCCCATCAGCGCCGCCAGGGCGATCGGACGAAAGACGCCCATGCCAACCGCACCTGCAATTTCAGTGTCTGCATATTCCTCAAACCAGCATGCCCGGCCGCGCTCAAAGCTGTCCTGGGGGTAAAGGGATGGTGACTGCACCAACTGTTCAGCAAACACACATATGGCTGATGAATCCGCGATGGTGTTTGGCTCGGCCCGCTCAGTATCGCGCAACACCGGAATGCGCTTGAGGGGACTGATCTCGGTAAACCAGTCAGGGGCTGGAAAGATGTTCACGTTCTCAAGTGTGTAGTCGATGCTCTTTTCAGCAAAAACTGCGCGCACCTTGCGTACGAAGGGTGACGGACCCATGCCGTAGATGATCAAAGCCATTGAGGGGAACTCGCTATGTTGTTGGCTGCAGGTGGGATGTGGTCAGTCGTGAGTGTGAGGATCGCACATGCACTTGGC
>JANQMQ010000730.1 GCA_028279995.1 Candidatus Phaeomarinibacter sp.
TCTGGAAGTACGTGCGGGACCCGGCGGGGATGAGGCTGCTCTCTTCGCGGGTAGCCTGTTCCGGATGTACCAGCGCTATGCCGAGCTTCACGGCTGGAAGCTCGAGATCATTTCCGCGTCCGAGGGTGATGTCGGTGGCTACAAGGAAATCATCGCCGGTATCAAGGGCGAGGGCGTGTTTGCGCGTATGAAGTTCGAGTCAGGCGTTCACCGGGTGCAGCGCGTGCCGGAGACTGAAGGCTCAGGCCGCATTCATACGTCTGCTGCCACCGTTGCCGTGCTGCCCGAGGCGGAAGAAGTGGATGTGCAGATTGAGGAAAAGGATCTGCGTGTTGATGTGTTCCGCGCATCAGGCCCGGGCGGCCAGTCGGTGAACACGACAGACAGTGCTGTCCGCATTACGCATATTCCGACCGGCATTGTCGTGTCTCAGCAGGACGAAAAGTCCCAGCACAAGAATCGCGCCAAGGGAATGAAAATTCTCCGGGCCCGGATTTTTGATGCCGAACGGGCCAAGGTGGATGCGGAGCGCGCGGAAGCACGTCGGGGGCAGGTTGGCTCCGGTGACCGTTCCGAGCGCATCCGGACGTACAATTTTCCGCAGGGCCGGGTGACGGACCACCGGATCAACCTCACTTTGTACAAGCTTGATCAGGTGATTGCCGGCGATGCGCTGGATGAAGTTGTGGACGCGCTGATCACGGAAGACCAGGCAGCACGGCTTGCAGCCATCAATGAGCCTGAAGACGCGTGAGCGTATCGATGACAGGCACAACCCTGTCGCAGGCACTTGTTCAGGCACGAGCCTTTCTCGATTCCCGTGATGTCGCGACGGCGGGGCTTGATGCGCGGGTGTTGCTGCAGGCCGCTGCGGGTGTGAGTCATGAGGCTCTGGTGATGCGAGGTGATGAGGTGCTGGAGCCGCATGCCGCCCGGACCTTTGAAAACTTCTTGAAGTCACGCGCATCCGGCAAGCCGGTGTCGCGGATCATTGGCCATCGCGAGTTCTGGGGTCTGCGGCTTGGGGTCTGCGGCGAGACGCTTGATCCACGGCCCGATACGGAAACGCTTGTGGAAGCTGTGCTTACCCGGATGGGCCGTGGCACTAGTCCCTATATCCGTGACCTGGGGACGGGAAGCGGAGCGATCCTGCTGGCGCTCCTGTCAGCGCTGCCGCAGGCGCGCGGGCTCGGGTCCGACCTTTCCTTTGGCGCCGTTCGAATGGCCCGTCGGAACGCTCTTGAAACTGGTCTTTCCAACCGAGCGGCGTTTGTGATGTCGGACTGGGGGCAGGTTCCAGCGCGGCTTGCAGATATTGTGGTGTCGAACCCGCCCTATATTGCGCGGGGAGAACTGCCGGGGCTGATGCGCGATGTGCGTGACCATGACCCCATCCGTGCGCTGGATGGAGGGGCAGACGGGCTGGACCCGTACCGGCGAATCGCCAGCCAGTTGCCCCTGGTAGCCCGCCCGGGCGCACTGATTGCGTTTGAGATCGGCCACACTCAGGACGACCAGGTACGTTCAATTCTGGGAGATGCCGGTGCTCGTGTTTCGGGCACGGGACTTGGTGTGGTGCGTGACATGGCAGGGCGACCAAGGGTCATTGTTGCCCGGGCACCACGCCGTTGACGGCCGATTTACGGTGATTTGCGCCTTAACCAAAAAGGGCTTGGATTGGGACCGGTGAGCGGCTAGGTTGAAGTCAAGGGGATACGCGCATATGTGCGCTCCGGCCTTTTGAGGCGCTCTCCTGCCCACCACAGACCGTTGACATGAAACCCGTGATCCGCACGGGAAGCATTGCAAGACGGTTGCCGGAAATGCCGCGTATGCGGTGAAGTTGCAGACGTGATGCGTCTGCAGGGGTGGTGGCAGCGGCTCACAGGGTCACAAGCGGGAAGCAGCAGTCTTGCGGCGGATATCAGGAAGCGCGGCCATTTTGGCTCGGCGCGCCTGAAAAACCGCCAGCGACAAGGCGACAGATGATGCTGGTTATGAGATCAGCCGTCCCGACATTTTCAAATGGTCTCGGGCGCATGTTCTGGCCGCAGACCAAAGCAGATGTTTTGACCACGTAACAGGAACTGACAGTGGCGAATAAACCAAACAGATCACGCGGCCGCGGGCGTAAGCCTGGTGGTGGCAACAATGCCAACCGCTCCTATGAGAGCAACGGGCCGGACGTGAAGATTCGCGGCAATGCCAGCCATATCAGCGAAAAGTATCAACAACTGGCTCGCGATGCCGCAGCCAGTGGTGATCGCATTGGCGCCGAAAACTACCTTCAGCATGCGGAGCACTACTATCGGCTGGTGCTTGAAGCGCAGCAGCAGCGTGAGCAACGTGATCAGCAGCGCGCCGCCGCAGCGGAAGCCAACAGCAACAACAATGCGGATGGCGACGCAGGTGAAGGTCGCGGAGACAAGTCGGAAGGTGGCCGCGAGGGTGGCAACCGGCGTCGTGGACGCCGTCGGCGCGACAACGTGCAGGAAA
>JANQMQ010000731.1 GCA_028279995.1 Candidatus Phaeomarinibacter sp.
AGACCGCGCCAAACCCGGAAACCGCGTAATAGATTTCAAAGTGCCGGTACCCGTTCCATGCCAGCGTGGCAATACGGTCGCCACGCTCAATGCCAAACCTGGCAAGAGCATTCGCCAAGCGCTGAGCTCGCTTGTGCGCTTCCCCGTAGCTATAGCGGTGCAAGTCCCCCTCTACCGCGCGGGAGACGATCTCCTGCTGAGCGTAAATCTCGGCGCCATGCTTTAAGATAGACGAGATCAGTAGGGGCTTACCCATCATCAGACCGAGCATCGTTCTGTCTCCGGAGACTTCGTTACGAACTCAAGCGCAAACGCACAACCGGCCTTAAGCCGGTTGCGATAACTTCAACATGGAACACCGATCCGCTCAAGCCTTGAGCGGTTTTGCGCCGGCATCTGATGTCGACCCGCACCTGATGTCGTTCCGCACCTGATGCCGACCCGCAGCTGATGCCGAATAGACTCAGGAGCTCCTACTGTGCGCGCGGAACCATGCGCCCGCGAGTTGACGATGCTCTTCATTGGCGGAATTTGCGTAGATGTGCGCTTGGGCATCGCAGGAGATCTCGCTCTCATCGATCTGGTTCAGCGTCTCGGTAACGATGGCAGGAAAGACTTCGCAAAATTCTCCGAAATCCGGGATCATCTCCTTCAGATTTTCATGAAACTCATTCATCAGCAGGACCCGTTCTTCCCAACTCAAGGGTTTGAGTTGACGTGCCCAGATCTGGGCCAATTCCGTTGGTAGTTGCTCTGCTTGCATCGTTCCCCCAGCGATAAGCGCTCGAGTCACAGTGGTAAGAGGGTGATGCCACAGCAATAGGCCTGGAGTGACTAATCCAATGAACCTGCATCGGGGCAGTGTTCGCCGCTGCCGCCATCGTTCAAGAGAAGAACGAAATCTGCTGTTCCAGTACCGCCGATCGAACCCTCGTTTACACTGCTTCTCGCAAGGACAGACTACAGTGTATCACAGTCTTGACCAATGGTCGTTAACGGCGCTAAATCAACAGGTTGTAGGGCTATTCAATTTTTGATGGGCGTTATGTTAACCAACAGAGCCGCTCTATTGCAGTCGAATGACAGTTTGTCACCGCCGCCAAAACCTGAGGTCCGGGGCTGCGATCTTCAAATGATAGCGCGGTGATTTAACTCTTGGCGAGTGCAACCAGATGATCAAACATCAGAAAGAGTCCGGTATAGCCCAGGCCCGCGATTGCAAAGAGCGTGCAAAGAGCGAAGTACCCGCGCAGACGGCTGGCCTTCACCTCACCGGCGGCACCTGCAAAGTCGGTTGTCGGAGACAACTGTGTAGATCCATCGGCAACAGCTTCGAAGTGGTCTAGGTCAACGGCCTGTAGAGTGGGCATAGTCGCCAGTCCCCCCTTTTGTCATGCTCGTCGCTGGACGAGCCCGACGCTCAAGTCGATTCACATGGATGTCTGAGTAAAGATCATCGAACGTTGGTCGATAGTAGCGCTCGTTTGTGACCATACGATGGCGGGGCGCGAAAAATCCTGTGACATTGCAGTGACATAGTTCCCATGCGGCACGCTCGGTGTGACGGGCGTGCCCCTGAGGATGCGTGGACAGGGAAGGTCTCGGCTATTGCGAGCTTGTTGCGCCTGAGTTTGACGCGCGGCCCGACAACCACTTTTCAATGCCCTCAGCTGCACAGGCCGCAGTTGCAAAAGCCCCTTGTAAGAGATAGCCACCGGTCGGTGCATCCCAATTCAGCATCTCACCGGCAACGAATACGCCGGGCAGGTTCCTGACCATGAGCTCGTTGTTCACAGCTTCCAGTTCCAGCCCTCCCACGGAGGAGATTGCACGCTCCAG
>JANQMQ010000002.1 GCA_028279995.1 Candidatus Phaeomarinibacter sp.
ATCTGGTGCTGCCCCACTTCGGTGGTGATGTAAGTGTTGGGCCCCTTTGTCAGCTCATACAGACGCTGGACCGCATGCTGCGGCTTGATGATCGTATCGGAGTTGCTGAACTCAAGCGACTTGCGTCCGCGCCAGACGTCAATCTGCGACCACCACTGCTCAAGCGCCGCCTTGTCCTGCTTGGCAGTCTTCGCCTTCCAGAGACGCAGCATGTCCTCAAGCACATGGGCCACATCCCCGATGATTGGGATATCCACATGCACGTTCTTGTTGATGGACGACGGGTCGATATCGACATGAATTTTCTTCGAGCCCGGCGAGAACTTGTCGAGAACCCCAGTCACCCGGTCGTCAAAGCGCGCACCCAGGTTGATCATGACGTCACAGTCATGCATCGCCCAGTTGGCTTCATAGGTGCCGTGCATGCCCAGCATCCCAAGCCACTGCTCGTCGCTTGCCGGAAAGGCCCCAAGCCCCATGAGTGTCGACGTGATCGGGAATCCCGTCGTGCGCACGAACTCGCGCAGCAGCTGGCTTGCTTCCGGCCCGGAATTGATGACTCCCCCGCCCGTATAGAAGAGCGGCTTCTTGGCCGTGGCAATCAGATCAATCGCTTCCTTGATGCGGTCGATGTTGCCCTTGACCTGCGGGCGGTAGGTCGGGTGGCCCTGCGTCGTCGGGCCCGCATACATGCCGAGCTGGAACTGGATGTCCTTGGGAATGTCGACGACAACCGGGCCGGGACGGCCATGAGTCGCGACATAGAAGGCTTCATGCAGAATGCGCGGCAGGTCATCAACGGACTGAACCAGCCAGTTGTGCTTGGTGCAGGGTCGCGTGATGCCAACGGTGTCGGCTTCCTGGAAGGCATCATTGCCGATCAGATGCGTTGGCACCTGGCCGGTAATGCAGACCAGCGGAATTGAATCCATCAAGGCATCGGTCAGGCCGGTGACAGCATTGGTTGCGCCGGGACCGGACGTGACCAGAACAACGCCCGGCTTGCCTGAGGACCGCGCATAGCCTTCCGCCGCATGCACAGCACCCTGCTCATGGCGCACCAACACGTGCTTGATGGTTTCACGGTCAAAAAGCGCGTCGTAAATGGGGAGTACGGCACCGCCGGGATACCCGAACAGCGTATCCACGCCGTGGTCCTCCATGGCTTTGACAACCATCTCCGCACCGCTCAACTCGCGCGAGGCCATGACCTTGATCCTTCATCTCGTCTTCCGCCCGGCGCATAGGGCCAAAAGCGGCAGAAACCCAACAAAAAGGCCCCGGAAAAGGGCGCAAACCCATTCCGAAGCGCGGGCGGACACTAGGGCTGATTGTGCGCTGCGTCAAGCCTGATTGGAAAGCAATGACAAAATTTCTTTCCGTTTTCTTTTCAATTGTTGCGCAGAAATGGCATTCCACGAAACCATTTGCGTACGCGCCCAGGTCAGTTGGCGCTTGATGTAGCGGCGGGTCTGCCCTTTACCCTGCGCCACGGCTTCTTTCAGCGATATCTCACCGCGCAGATGCGCCATCAGCGGCGGCACACCCACTGCCTTCATGACCGGAAGGTCAGGATCGAGGTCCCGGGCCAACAGGCGTTCGACCTCGGCAAGCGCCCCCTCCTCCATCATCCGGTCGAAGCGGGCATCGGACCGCTTGGTGAGATCTGATTTCTCAGGCGTGAGAACCGCTTTGATGAAATCAGCACGTAACGCCGGTTCAGATGGCGCTTCCTGCCAGTCCGCAAGGCCGCGGCCCGTGGCGGCCAGAACCTCCAGCGCCCGGGAGATGCGCTGCGGGTCCGTCGGTCTGATACCCGCAGCTGTCCGGGGGTCGCGCTCGGCAAGATGCGCATGGGCCTGCTCTGGCCCGAGTTCCTCAACGAAGATCCGTGCCGCTTCGCGGTTGATGCCCGGAATGTCCGGGACCGCAGAGAGACCTTCTGTCAGCGCCTTGAAGTAAAGGCCGGTGCCGCCCACGACGATCGGCAGGTGACCACGTGCCCACACCGCCTCGATCTCCTGCACAGCAATGCGCGCCCAATGCGCGGCGGAGCAGGCGGTGGAGGCGTCCATGAACCCGTACAGATGATGCGGGACCCGCGCTTCGTCATCTACAGTCGGTCGCGCCGTCAGCACCCGCAGGTCACGATAGACCTGCATGGAGTCGGCATTGATGATTTCGCCGTCGGCACGCTCGGCCACATCCATGGCGAGCGCCGACTTGCCGCTCGCCGTCGGCCCTGCAATAAGCAGCACATGTCGCCCATTTGATGTCATGGGTGGTGTCATCTGTCTCTGGTCACGTCAGCCGGTTACCGGCTTTAACAAACTTTGAAGTGAGTATCATGCGGTCAGTCCTGACCCTCATCGCAAATCCGCAAACACGCAAGCTGTCCGGTGATGATCTGGACAAGGTCCGCCGGGCCGTTCCTGAAGCCGGAGAGCCTGCCTGGCTCGCGGAGCATACAGCGTGCGACTTGCTGGTGGATATCGACCCCGCCGAACTGCATGCCATTGAAGCCGCAGCCCGTGCCGCGCTGGAGGGCCTGCCCATTGATATTGTTGCCCAGGGCACAAGCCACCGGCGCAAGGCGCTGCTGATCGCCGACATGGATTCAACCGTCATCGAGCAGGAATGCATCGACGAACTGGCGGCAGAAGCAGGCATCGGCGCCCATGTGGCCGACATCACCGAGCGCGCCATGCGCGGCGAACTGGCTTTCGACCCGGCCCTGCGTGAGCGCGTGAAGCTGCTTGAGGGGTTGCCCGAAGCGAAACTTGAACAGGTCTTTGAAACGCGGATCACTCTGTCTCCCGGCATTCGGACGGTCACAGACACCATGCGCCTCAACGGCGGCTACTGCGCGCTGGTATCAGGCGGCTTCACTTTTTTCACGTCCCGTGTCGCCGTGAAGGCAGGCTTCGACAGCAACCGTGCCAACATTCTTGAGATGAAAGATGGCCATCTTACGGGCACGGTCGGCGAACCCATTCTGGGCCGGGCTGCCAAACTCGAAAGCCTTCAGGAACTGGCCGCCGCACATGCACTCGCCATAGAAAACACCATGGCCGTTGGCGACGGCGCCAACGATCTGGCCATGATTGAGGCCGCAGGCATCGGTGTCGCCTATCACGCCAAGCCGGTCGTGGCGCAGGCTGCCCCTGCCCGTCTCGACCATACGGACCTCACGTCCTTGCTCTACATACAAGGCTATGCCCGCGACGAATTCGCAGGGACCTGAAAACGAAAGAGCCCCGCATCACATCTGATATGGGGCTCGTTCGATCTTGAAGGTAGGACCGCCTAACTGCCTTCGACCCGCAGGGCAACGAAGCTTGTTTCGCCACCACGGCTGATCTGCAGCAGAACGGATTTGAGACCTTCGGATTTAGCCCGACCGACCTGTTCTTCGACCGTGTCCGGGTCCGTCACGCTTTCCTGCGCAACCTTGACGATGACGTCACCGGGGCGCACGCGCTTTTCCGCAGCCTGACTACCCGGCACAACGGCAACCACAAGCACGCCGTCCACATCATCCGGCACTTCGTACTGCTGACGCAGCACATCGTTGAGGGAGGACAGTGACAGGCCGAGCGTTTCGTTCTCGGCCGGCTTGCGCGGCTCCGCCTTGGCTTCAACCGTGCCGTCTGCTTCTTCAAGGCGGCCAAGCGTGACCTGGTAGGTCTTCTCGTCGCCGTCCCGCAGCACAACCACGTCAACCGCCTTGCCAACCTGCGTCTCTGCCACGATGCGCGGCAGATCCCGCATCTTCTCGACCGGTTTTCCGTCGAACGTGACGATCACGTCACCGGCTTCCAGACCACTGCCCACGGCCGGGCCGTTTTCCTGGATACCGGCAACAAGTGCGCCCTTGGTGTCTTCAAGACCAAGGCCTTCGGCGAGGTCTTCCGTCACTGTCTGAATGCGCACCCCAAGCCAACCGCGGCGCGTCTCGCCGAACTCTTTCAGCTGCTCAATCACACCGGTGGCCGTTTTGGCCGGAATGGAAAAGCCAATGCCGATGGAACCGCCGGTCGGCGAAATGATAGCGGTGTTCACCCCCATGACCTCACCGGCCATGTTGAAGAGCGGGCCGCCCGAGTTGCCACGGTTGATGGAAGCGTCCGTCTGAAGGAACGCATCATAGGGGCCCGCATTGATGTCACGGTCACGCGCAGACAGGATGCCCGCCGTCACGGTTCCGCCAAGACCAAATGGATTGCCAATCGCCATCACCCAGTCGCCGACGCGCAGGGCATCGCTGTCACCAAAGCGAACGAAAGGCAGCTGACGGTCAGCCTTCACCTTGAGCAAGGCAAGGTCCGTCTTGGGGTCGCGTCCAAGGACTTCCGCATCCAGTGTTTCACCATCCGAGAAAGTAACCGTGACTTCGTCCGCGTCCTCGACCACGTGGTTGTTGGTCACCACAAGGCCTTCCGGGTCAATCACGAATCCGGATCCCAGGGACTGCACCCGGCGCGACTGTTGTTCGCCGCCATGACGCTCGAGAAATTCTTCAAAATACTCCTCAAACGGGGAACCGGGAGGAAACTCGGGAAGTGGCACACCACTGCCGCCGGAGACCGTCTGTGCGGTTGAGATATTGACCACCGCCGGGGTGAGTTTTTCAGCAAGGTCAGCAAAACTGTCAGGTGCGGACCGAGCGTCGGCAGGTGTCCAGACGAATGCCACAGCGCCAATGGCCACAGCACCAATTGCGAGCGATGCTGCACGGGCGATGCGTGTGGCGGAAAATGAGGTTTGGAATGTCACTTGAGGACGTCTCCTTGGGTTTTCTCTCGTAGCCCCCAGCCGGATGAATGCCGGTTGATTCAGCCGGGTCTTCGAAGTCGGAAAGCGTCTCCCGACAGGATCTGCCGCAAAACGCCTCCTTTTAGGGTACGGCCCGTGTCACTTGCGTTAACCACAATCACGGCCAGAAACAGAACAAACGGTGAGATACGCCACCGCATTTCAACGCTTATCCGTAGAAAATGTGGACAAAAGGAGGCGCTGGCCGCGCGTGAACATTACGTTTTCGTGAGGTTCATCCACGCACCAGCCAGACAATAACCAGGCCCAGGCAGGCGATACTCAGCCCGCCCGCGCGCATGGTCCTGTCCGGTGTCTCTTCCACCATCTTCAGCATACGCCGAATGGCCTGCGGAAAAGCAGCATAGGCCAAGCCCTCAATGACGAGGACAAGGCCTATGGCAACAATCAGGTCTGACATCTAAGGCAGCCCGGCTTATTCAGCCGGTGCTGCTTCAGGTTCAGTCGCTTCAGGCGTGGCCGTCGGAGCGGCATCAAGCTGCAGCTCGACATCGATGGGTGCTTCTTCCCGCTCCAGGTCAGCACACAACAGGCTGCGCAGTGTCGCATCACCCACAACCTGCTCCATGAGAGCACGCGCCTGCTGCGCCGAGCGGCCAACAGAGACATTGGCATCGGGGATCGCATTGGGGTTGGTGAAATAGCGGAAGAACTCGCTGTCCGGCGACAAAACCGCCGTTGTTTCACCTTCCATCAAGGCCTGCTCATAGGACTGCATGGAGCGGTAAAATGCGAAGAAGTTGGGATCAATGCCGAAGGCCGCCGCAAAGATACGGTTACGGCAGGCATCGCCCTCACCTCGGATGATTTCCGCGTTACGGGTCGATTCAGCAAGCGTCACCGTTGCACCGCGATCCGCATTGGCGCGAATACGCTGGGCCACTTCCTGACCCTGGGCACGAAACTCATTGGCTTCACGCTCACGTTCCGTCTGCATCCGGCGGAAAATGGCCTGGCTGTTGGCTTCAGGAAGGTCCGCACGACGGATGCGCACATCCACAACGTCAATGCCGAACTGCTCCGCTTCGCCATTCATCTGGTCCTTGATGCGCTCCATGAGGGCGGCACGGTCGTCACGCACCACAGCTTCAAAGCTTTCCTCACCAAGCACGCGGCGCAGGCTTGATCCCAGGATCGTGCCCAGACGCGACCGGGCAACTGCTTCGTTGCCGACCGAGATGTAGAATTTCAGCGGGTCAACAATGCGGAAGCGCGCAAACGCATCCACAACAAGCCGCTTCTGGTCTGACGCAATGACTTCTTCAGGCTGAATGTCGAGGTCAAGAATACGCTTGTCGATGGTGATGACGTTCTGCACGAACGGCACTTTGAACTTCAGCCCTGGTTCCAGAACCACATTCTGAGGCGCACCGAATTGCAAGACGATGGCCTGCTGGGTCTGGTGCACCGTGAACAGTGAGTTGGCAGCCACAATGCCGCCGAGGATAAGAACGACCGCAAGGCCGATGAGAGTATTACGGCCCATTAGTTTGTCTCCTGGGTGGCAGCGCGACGACGCTCGACTTCAGGGAGCGGCAAATAGGGCACCACGCCCGAGCCGCTGTCACCGTCAATCAGCACCTTGTTCATTCTGTTGAGTACCCGCTCCATGGTCTCCAGATACATACGCTGACGCGTCACGTCGGGAGCCTGAGCATATTCGCCGTAAATCGACAGGAAGCGGCGGGCCTGACCTTCCGCTTCTTCCACTGTCTGGTCGCGATAGGCAGCAGCTTCCTGCTCAATGCGTTCAGCCTGACCACGCGCTTCGGGAAGAACCCGGTTGGCATAGGACTCCGCTTCGTTTCGGGCCCGCTCGGCATCTGCACGAGCTGCCTGCACATCACGGAAGGCATCAATAACAGCAGCAGGAGGGTTTGAGCCCTGGATCTGCACCTGGGTGATGCGAATGCCTGCGCCATACTCATCCAGCAGGTTCTGCATCAGGTCCTGGACTCGTGCCTGCGCCTGCAAACGGCCTTCGGTCAGCAGCGGCTGAATGTTTGATTCCCCGACCACTTCACGCATGGAGCTTTCAGCAACCGCCTTCACGGTGCCGACGGGGTTTTGAATGTTGAAGAGATAATCGCCGGCATCCTTGATGACCCAGAACACCGAAAAGTCGATGTCGATGATGTTTTCATCACCGGTGAGCATCAGGCTTTCTTCCGGCACATCCCGCACGGCGCCCTGACGGACGGAGCGTGTGTCTTCACCGGCGCGCATGCCGACATCCACACGGTTCACGCGGGTGACCTTGGGTGTGTAGACAGATTCAATCGGATACGGCAGCCGGTAGTTGAGACCCGGCTGTGTTGTCTTGAGGTACTCTCCGAACCGCAGGACAACGCCCTGCTCATCCGGCTGCACACGATAGAAGCCGGAACCCAGCCAGATCAGCGCAAGAACAACAACGCCGGCTAGAATGCCACGCATGCCGATATTGCCGCCGGACCCGCCGGGGAATGACTGACGAAAGCGTTCCTGCCCGCGACGCAGGATCTCTTCGAGATCCGGTCCCTGGCCGCCGGGGCCGCCC
>JANQMQ010000003.1 GCA_028279995.1 Candidatus Phaeomarinibacter sp.
GGGCGGCCCCCGTGTCGGCAAGCTGGCGGGCACGGTGGCCTACAAGCAGGAGCGCCGATCCAAGAGCGGCAACGCCTTCGCCTTCATGGGGCTGTCTGACGGTACCGGTGAGTTCGAGGCTGTGATTTTCTCAGACACGCTTGCGACCTCGCGCGACTATCTCGAACCCAACATGTCCGTCGTCGTCGGCGTCGAGGCGGAAGTGGATGGGGACGATGTGCGTCTCAAGATCGCAACGGTGCAGCCGGTGGACAAGGTGGCGTCCGAAACATCAAACGGGCTGCGGCTGTTCGTCGACGACCCCAAGGCGCTGACCAGCATCCAGGCCTGCCTGCCGCCCAAGGGACGCGGCCAGCTGAGCCTGATTGTCGATGCGGATAGCGGGAAGAAGGAAGTCGAGATCACGCTGCCCGGACGTTTCGAGGTAACGCCTCAGGCCCGCGGCGCGCTTAAAGCCATCGATGGTGTGGCCCACGTCGAAGACCTGTAGGGGCGCATCAGCCGGTGTTGGATTTCACGACTTCAACCGGCATGCCATTCAACCGGCCATTCCATGTGAGCGGATCCACATCACCGTAGTCGACGATAGTGTTGACGTTGACCCCGGGATTTGCCGCCGCCACGTTGAGCTTGCCTTCAAGCTTTCCGTGTCCCCAGCCGTGGGGGATGGAGATCACGCCGGGCGACATCGTGTCGGTAACCTCAGCAGGAACTTCGATGGCCGCTTTGGGCGTCGAGACCCGCACGAGATCGCCTGACGCAATGCCAAGGCGGTCTGCATCCCCAGAGTTGATCTGTGCTGTGCATTCCCGTGTGGGGTGCTGCAGTTTCTCGATATTGTGGAACCAGGAGTTATTGGAGCGCAATTGGCGCCGCCCGATCAGCGTGAATTGCGGGCGCGGGGCGTTCAGCCATGCCGATAGGCGCTCTAACTCTTCCGCAAAAATCTCATGAGCGGCTTCGATGCGGCCCGACCGGGTGCGCAGCGATTCCGGCAGACGCGGCACCAGTGCCCCGCAATCAACACCCTGTGGCGAATCCTTGAGGGTCTGCAGAGTGATGCCATCGCGGCTGCCGAAGCTGTCGCCGAAGGGGCCGATGCGCAGACCAAAATCCATGCGCCGCTCCCCCGGATCAAGGGTGCGCAGCATCTGCATGATCTCGTCCGTATCCCGGCCTTCGATGGCGGACTGGGGCACTTGGGTCATCACGTCGACAGTCGCTGCAAGTGCTGCTTCCTCAAGAGCATCAATATCGGCGTCCCAGCCATGCCCTTGGGCGATGGCCATGAGCCGCAACAGGGTCTCGCGGTCGCTTCGCTCATGCGGCTCGAGCGGGCGGTATTGCTGTGTGTAGCGCCCGTAGCTGCGCACGGCGAAACGGTAGAGGTAGGCATCGTAGTTGGGCCGGGCGAGCCGCGGCGGCGAGGGCAGAATGACGTCTGCCTTGGATGCTGTTTCTCCCTGATAGATGTCGAGACACACCAGCAGGTCCAGGCCGTCCAGCGCAGCCTGCATCCGTTTGGTGTCCGGGCTCGCAGTGACCGGGTTGCCCGCAAGGCAGAACAAGGCGCGGATCTGTCCGTCGCCCGGTGTGTCCATTTCTTCCGCCATACAGGCCATAGGGATCTGGCTTATCACTTCAGGAGCGCCGCTCACGCGCGACGTCCATTTGCCGACCGTGAATCCTTCGCCGACACCGGATGGCCCGATCGTGTTCGGTTGGGCCAGCAGCGGCTTTGGGAACATGGACCCGCCGACCGCATCCAGATTGCCGGCGAGGATGTTGACCATGTCCATCAGCCAACAGGTGAGGGACGAAAAAAGCTGCGTCGTCGTGCCGATGCGGCCATAGACTGCGGCAGCCTCGGTCTCCCGCAACTCTGTCGCCAGCCGGACAATGGTGTCGGCATCAATGCCACAGGCATCCGCCACGGCGTGCGGCTTGAAGGGAGCGAGCCATGCAGCGATCTGCTCGAGGTCGTCCACCAGCAACAGGGCGGTTGTTTTCGGCGGGTCGAGCTTGAGCAGCGTATGGGCGACGCCGGCGAGAAAGGCTGCATCTCCGGAAGGGGTGATAGGGATGTATTCGCTTGCCCGGTCTGCGGTCATGGTGCGGCGCGGGTCAAAGACGATGGAGCGCCCGCCGCGCTCGTGCATCTTCTGCATCCGGCCAAGAAAGCCCGGTGCAACCATCATGCTGCCATTGGACTCAGCCGGGTTGGCCCCCATGATCCAGACGAGCTGGCTGCGGTCGATGTCCGGCACATATAGGGCAAACTCGTCGCCATACAGAAGGCCGGACACGACCTGCCGCGGGTTCTGGTCGAGGCTTGCAGCGGTAAACAGGTTGGTCGTGCCGAGCGCTTTGGCGAGGTCTTCGAAGTAGGTGATGATGTTGAGGTTGTGGGCAGCGGCGTTGCCTACATAGACGCTGGTCGCCTGCGGCCCATGCTCGGCAAGGATTGCGCTGAGTTTGTCGTCTATGAAGGCGTACGCCTCCTCCCAGCTGGCGGGCTGCAGCTCACCGTCCTTACGGAGCAGGGGGGTGCGGACGCGATCCGGGTCCGCTTCAAGGTCAGGGATGGCGGCGCCCTTGGCGCAGATGAACCCGCCGGACAGTGCATCCTCCCGGTCTGCGACCACCTTGAGGATCTTGCCGTCCTCGACGGTCATCACCGCCCCGCAGGAGGCCTCGCACAGGCTGCAGGTGGTCCGGACATGATCCATCACGCGCGCTCCCAACGGCGTCATTTTTATTTCATTGGGAAATAGTTTATCAAGTGAACAATCATATGCCACCTGTTTGATGGACGGCTGTTGAGCCAGCACCAAAGTGGGCGTTTGACTGAAGCGGCCCACCCCTTGCGCCCGGGCCGCTAACCCCTTATACCGCCTCACATTCCACATGCGAGGGACGGGCTGTCGGGGCCCGCAGATCCGCAGTTTTCTGCGAAATTTGCACACATTCCCGCCAGTCCATCCGGTGCGGTCAGGGCTTTTCCTGCCGCTCTTCCTCCCTCGCAGAGGCTGAACCGGAAAAGAAAAGGAGCAAGGCACATGGCCCTGCCGGAATATTCTATGCGCCAACTGCTTGAAGCAGGCGTGCACTTTGGACACCAGAGCCACCGCTGGAACCCGAAAATGGGCCAGTACATCTTCGGCGTCCGTGACAACATCCACATCATCGACCTTGCCCAGGCCGTGCCGCTGCTGCATCAGGCCCTCGTTGCACTGAGCGACGTTGCTGCTGGTGGTGGCCGTGTGCTGTTCGTCGGCACTAAGCGCCAGGCGTCGAACCCGATTGCTGAATCGGCCCGCCGCTGCGCCCAGTACTACATCAACTATCGTTGGCTCGGCGGCACGCTGACCAACTGGAAGACCGTGTCTGCCTCCATCAAGAAGCTGCGCGAGTATGATGAGAAGCTGGCCGACGAGAGCCTGCCGCTCACCAAGAAAGAGCGCCTCGTTCTCACGCGCAACCGCGACAAGCTGGACCAGGCTATCGGCGGTATCCGCGACATGGGCGGTGTTCCCGACCTGATCTTCGTGGTGGACACCAACAAGGAACAGATCGCCATTCAGGAAGCCGCCAAGCTCGGCATCCCGGTGATCGCGGTTCTGGACTCCAACTCCAATCCCGACGGCATCACTTACCCGATCCCCGGCAATGATGACGCGTCCCGCGCCATCTCCCTGTATTGCGATCTTGCGTCACGCGCTGTGCTGGACGGCATCTCGCGCAGCCAGGGCGGTGCCGCGTTCGATCCGGGCGAGGCGGATGAGCCAATTGCTGAAGTGCTGCCGGAAGAGCCGGCTGCTGAAGAAGCCGCACCAGCAGAAGAAGCACCAGCTGAAACTGCTTGACGCACATGCCGCGTGACACCTGGCATCGTGCCGAGTGTCACGCCGGCGACGCATACGGAC
>JANQMQ010000013.1 GCA_028279995.1 Candidatus Phaeomarinibacter sp.
CGCGTTTTGCCGCTTGCTGATACTCAAACCCGTCATAGGACAGCGTCTGTGTCCCCAGCATGCCAGAGATCAACTGCGCGGTTTGCAGATCACGCACGCCGAAGAACTGGCGCACCTGCGCCGAGCCCATGAAGGACTGAACGGCGGAGGGGTCAAAATTACGGGCGATCTGTCCAATATCCTGGAACAAAGCCCAGGTACGTATTCCGAAGCCGCGTCCGTAGGTGAAGGCTGACAGTAGGGCTTCAAAGTTTCCCAATTGCCCCGACTCGTCCACGACAGCCGTGATCCTTGCCGCTTGCGGAACACGCGACTTGTAGAGCATCACCACTGTGAAGAATGTCCGCAGCACAGGTGCCCAGAGCTTCAGATATTCCGCCGGCACATTCATAAAGATGCTGGCGACGATATCCGGATCGCACAGAACCGCAGGAGAGAAGTCACCACCCTCAAGGGAGGCCAGCAAGGCCGGGTCACTCAGGAAGCTGAGATTGGCGTATATCTCACCAAGAATGGCGCCGAACTCTTTGGAGCTCTCTTGCTGCTTGCTCATCATCTCCGCAGCGACGCGCCGCACATCTGCAAAACGCGATCGCAGCATCATCTCCAGCATCTCCGCCCACAATTCCGGATTGCCTTCAATCAGATTGATGGTGCGCCAGAGGTCGGGAAAGCTGACCGCGCCGAATATCTCGACAAGCGACTTCATGATGGCTTCCAGCCATTCACGCGCCCGCAGCTCAAAGTATTGGCCGTTAGCACTGCCCGTCAGGGGCAGCAGGTTAGCGCAGATGAACTTCGCATCCGCATGCAGACGCGGGTCATCGAGCCTTAGAATGTCCAGGAGATTGCAGCTATGGCTGGGGAGCCCGGCAATACGAAACGGGTTCCATGCATAGGCATACTCATTGGCCGGGGCGAAAGTGTGCTGGCAGATTGAGAGAATCTCGCCGCGCGGATCGAGCCACAGCATCCGCTCACCTTTGGCATTGATTGCCACATGTCCAAGCAAGTCACGCAGCTTGCCGCTGCCTGCACCGCCGATGGTGAGCAAAGGCGCATCCCCATCCAGATGGATCGCATGGCGACCGAAGAAGCCGAGCGGCAGGCCTTTGCCGTCAAACAATCCGGCAGCGTGCATGTCATGTTCGTCCGCCCAGGCAGCGGAACCAAAACGATGGTCTTCATTGAAGGTCTGGTGGTAGGTCATTCAGATTCTCCATGGTGAAAAAGAAAAAGGGGCACCCGCGTTGCGGATGCCCCTTTGTGAAGGCGGTTGCGTCACCCGCTAGTAGGTGATGCGGGTCTTGTTCTTGAAGCGGCTGGTGATGGCGAGGATGCCAACACCTAGTGCGCCCGTGAAAAGTCCGGCTCCCATGTCGCCAGTGAAAAACGCGATGAGCCCCATGAAAATCATGAAGCCACCGACGAACATGAAGAAGCCTTTGACCGGACCTTCAACGGATTCCTTTTTGCCCTTTTTGACGTCCATTGCTGGTACTCCTTTTTTAGGGGTGAGGGGTTAGAGAAGACGGGCGGCAATCGCCAACCCACCCATGGTGATCGCAAGGCCGAGCGATGCCCGTGCAACGAAGAAGGTCGTTGCCGCCACGGCGATGAACCAACCCACAAGGGCGGGGTCAGTTAGGCCGGGGCTGTAGTGACGCGCCACGAAAGAAGCGATCCAGGCTTCCGTCGCGCGGTAGGCAAGCGGTGTAGCGAAGAAGGTCGCAATAAGCGCCGCTGTATTCGCGAGCCCGTTGACCGAGCCCATGAACACGGAACGCCCCGCCTCGTTGTGCTGCTTGTTGCCAAACATGCGTGCCCTCCATTTGGGGAAATGGGCGCACCGGAGGATTCCGCCGCGCCGCGTTCCTACGCATAAGGGGGTTGCGGCCATGCCCTGGGGGAAAGCACGGAACGCCTTGGCAAATCGATCCAACTTGGTCGCCTACGCGGTTGGGTAATTGTCATTGGCGGCACGCAGCCCCCAAAGCGCCGTGCCCTTGCGATCCATCAGCCGTAAAACTGTCGCTACGACCCGAAAGCGATCACGCGTGGATTGATTGAGGCGTGGCTTCACATGCGCGGGGATCGGTACGGCAAGATCGCGGAACCATTCGCGATGATCACATTCGATCAGCTCATCAATATCCAGAAACAGATGCGCATTGGTCAGAGGGTGATAAACCCAGCCCTGAAAATCCCGATAGCCGTCAAGCAGGTAATCCAGCATCGCCCAGGAGCTGACCGGAAGATCCGCTATGTACTCACGCACGTCGCGGATGAACTCCGGATGATCCAGCTCTTTGTTGGTGACCAAAGGCACTTCAAGCCGAGCACAACGACCGAAGGGCTCACACGCCTTGCACAGCTGACATTGGGACATCACACATACCTCCACTCTTCACATGGACAGGCCGGAACAGGGGGTTTCCGGCTTCAAGAACCATGTGTTTGGGAGGCAAAGAGCCGTGATGGGGTGAGATGGAGGGTGACCGGATGGCAAGCACTTGCCAAGGCATCAGCGCGCGCATATCACAAGATGACGCCCGTCTTTCCACAACCAACGCACTGAAAACGTTGAAGAAAACACGTCGCAACACCAAGCGGTCTTCGACGCCGCCACCAATCTTGAGCAGCCGAACAAGACTGACGAGCGGGCAGATCAGCGCGATCCTGAAGTGCTATGCGGCGCGCATGGCACCGATCCTGGCGGCACAAAAGACCGGGATCAGTCGCAATACTGTTTACGCCCAATACGAGCGCATTCGCTGGCGGCTCCTGATCGTGGAGTACTACACGGATGCCGCACCAAGCGCTGACGAGCCAGGCTTAGCGCCCGACATCAGACAGCGGCTCCGGGAACGGCGCGGGGTGAGGGAACGAAGCGTGCTTGCTCACACCGCTGAGTTGATCTTTTGGGCGGAGGAATGGCCGCCGCGCCTTGTGCTCAAACACATCAAAAGGATCATTGCGCTGTCCGGAACGCTGGACACCTGGCCAGTGCTAAGCGAAACGGAGATAGAACGGTTGATCGCCTATGTACGCTATGCCCGCACCGAATTGATAAGTCACAGAGCATCCGAGAATGCTGCCGCTGACCCCATCGCCGCGCACTTCGCGCAACGTGCAAAGGCGGCAATGGAGGCTCATTACCGGGAGTACCGCGCAGCTTCAAAACGCGCCGAACGCGCCAATACAGGACGGCATAATCCTTAACCACATCTTAATGTATGTTCTGTATACTGATGATCATGGATAGATGCGTTCATAGATGTAAGAATGATGATTTTACGGGCTGGCGGGTCACATCAGGGCTGCGCCGTTCGAATGCCGCAGGGCTGCGCCGTTCGAATGCCGCTTCCAGCAGCATTCGATGCTTGTCTGTAGACAAGCATGCGCTCCCGATCATGAGGGCGCATGAGTGAGCGAGATCAAAACCACACCGATCCTGTAAGCGCCGTGCATGAGCGCGCCAAGTCGCTTGAAGCGCATATTCTTGAACACTCCAGAGATGCTGAAGCCGGAGATATCGTTGCAGGTGGCTATGCCGCACGCGGCACGGCCAAACCCGAAAACTCCGAGATGAGCGGCGCGAAACGTAAATCCAGCGACATGATGCAGGCCGTGCTGGACAGCACCGCTGAAATGCAGCGCCAGCTTGAGCGGCTCTATGAAGAACGCGAAGCGCTCTACGACCAGCTTTCAGATATTGAATTCAAGATCGACAAGCTGGATCAGGCCATCCAGGAAATGAACGAGGGCGACCTCCCAGAGGTCGGAGCAGACGGGACGCTGGCCGATGCCGAACTTGAAGCCATGGTTGCCGCCGAGGAGAAGCGCCTGGGTCGGTCCATTGACCGTTCTGACCCGCAGGCTTTGATGGCAATCTTTGCGGCCGAGCAGGAACGCTCAACATTCGAGCGCGATAACGTTCTGGAAGCCATCGACAGGAATGCGGAGGAGATTGATGCTGTGCAATCCGGCCGTGACATTCAGGGAAAGCCTGCAAGCGGTTTGAGCGCGAACAATGCCTTCGAAGATGCGAATTCGCTTGACCATGCCAGCCGCGAGCAACAGCAGCAAACAAACGATTTCGATCAGTTCACTTTCTAATTACTACCGATCAAGCGCGCATGCATGTTGCGTGTGAGGCCGAAGACTGTCCCACGGTTGAGATAGCGCTGGTGAAACTCAGCAGGCTCGCGGGATACTTTGTGCCGCACTACTTGCCCCAGCACGATCACATGAAATGCGCCTTCAGGCACATCCAGACCCGGCACAGCAACCGCAGGGACAGCCGGGGCGCCTTTGCCCTGCGTGATGACATGTGCCGCCGTATCTACTGACTGAATGCCCTTGCCGTAGAGATAAACGACGGTCTCTGCCTTCGAAATCTCAATCGCCTCACCCAGCGTCACCGGACGCTCATACCCTGGTGTGGCGCAATCATATCCGCGCGGGACATTGCACCCCGGATCACGCGGCTTCCCGTCAGCAGCAATTGAAATCTGTGGATAAAGAGCGGCTGCCAGCACAAGGCCTGTTGCTGCGACTCGAAGCACCCGCTTATTCAAAAGGGGACGGTTATGAACCCACCCTAAGACTGGAGGATAAATGAAGTGTGTATTTGAGAAATGGGCAGAAACCTGCCACCCTATCGGCATCCGATTTCGTCTGGAGCCAAATTATGACCAACGATCAAAACCGTCCCCTTTTGATCGTATGGAGGTTGTGTGATGGCGAATAAATCCAAGGGCCAGACCACGCGCAATAGACGCATTGGCTATGCGCGCAATTCAACCGACAAGCAGACGCTGTATCAGTACACGGACATTCTGAAAAATTCAGGATGCGAGACGATATTTGTCGACGAGGCGACATCCGCCGTGGCGAAGAAGCGTCCGGGTTTGCGACAGGCGCGCGAGGCACTGGCACCAGGCGACACTTTCGTGGTTGTTGCTATTGATCGGGCGTTCCGCTCGACCATCGAAGGCATCACGTTTCTGGATGAGATTCATGGGCAGGGGATTGCCTTTGAATCGATCTATCAGAGGATTGATACGCGAACGCCGGAAGGCCGCAAGTGGTTCATCGATATGGTGAACAATGCCGAATACGAACAAGCCGTGATCTCTAGGCGGACAAAGGAGAAGATGGCAGCTGCGAAACGGCGCGGCATTCATTGCGGCCGGCGGTGCACCCTGAACCGGAACTCGGTTCATCAGGCCTACCGGCTTATGACCGAGCGCGGGCTATCGCTGAAAGAGACCGCCCGCCGCAAGCATGTGGCACCCCTGACCCTGCGCCGCAGCTTCCGCCGCGAGGGGTTGGTGATATGAACAAAGATGACCAAACCGCCGCAATGATCGATGCACTGATCGACACTCTGGCCGAGTTGGAGAGCATTGAGGCAACTGCGCGCGATGCGAGGGAACGGCTCTCCCCTGTGTGCTCAGCGCTCTATCAACATTGGTGTTCCAAGCAGGATCAGCATTTGCTCTGAGATTCGTACCGCGGGAATCAGGTGCGCCTCTTTTGCGTCAAGTTGAAGCTCTGACCGCGTGACACGACTCAGGCGCATGAATGCGTTGATCGGCACGGGCATTCACTCAAAGACGCCGCACGTCGTCCTAACGTCTCACCCGACACCTGCAAACATCCGTTAAACGCATAGGTGTTGCTGACAATGCGGCAGTTCTCTGCTGTCAACATCTTCCAAGCCGACACAGCTTACAAAGCCGTGTCTTCAACCGAAGTTGCACATCGCTAGCCACACATTGTGAGGGTCTGGCGATGCATTCAACCAGCTGGCAGCTTGGCCAGCTGGTTGACTTACAATGCTAGCGGATTTGCCCCGAGCCCGCAGCTCTGAAGTGTTCGGCCTGCCTATCTAGCGCGCCTCCGACGCCCCAAACAATTCTGGCATCAGCCCCTTCTGGCAACACACCGTCCTTCTTTGCCTCCAGATATTTGTGCGAGGTCAACCACCATTCATCGAAGGGTCTGCCAATTGGCCATGCGAGATGATGATAGCCATGAGCAATCATAGTTGAGTCAAGGATCGCCAAACGCTCCGCAACTCTGATGCACATCTTCATGCACCACCTTGCCCACCCCATAGGATCACGAGTAGGAGCAGCGCTTGGCATAGGGTTGTATGGGATGCGCTCCCAAGTGCGGGCTGCAAGCTCATTGATGTCGCGTGCCCCATCTTTGTGGCCATAGGTGTGTTCTGTGACCACTTGCATCAGGGAAGCTACATGGAGACCGGGTCCAAAAGGGATGAGACCCGCAGCAACCCAAACAGCGAATGGAAGCACAAACGCGCTCACGCACAGTGTCGAGAGCCACAAAGCCGCGAGAACCCGGCGGTAGGGCTTGCCGCGCCCAAGGTTGCTCCGCAAGCGATCTTTCAGAAACCGGTAGTGCCAAATCGGGCTCAGGGCTGTCCGCCAGAGCGCCTTCTTAAGGCTATCAACTTGATCAGGCCAAAGTCCCCAGTCTTTGAGAACCTTCCCGTCGGGATCAAAGTGTGTGCCGAGCATCAACGGCCTGTGATGCCGATTGTGCTCCCGGCGGTAATCCTGGCCATTGAGTGTCAGGGTCAAGATACTACCAGCGTCGAGAATAGCTTCTGTTATCCGGTGGGCAGCCTTCTTAGAGAGGCCTTTTTCGAGGTAGAATTTGGTCACAACCCCATGTCCGGCCTCATGAGTGTGCCCCACAATTAGACGGCGTAGCCGCCCAATCATGCCGAGCTGGCCAAACAAGGTGGGCAATGCGGCAACTGAGAGTGCGATGGCACCTTGCGCAGCTACAGCGCTGCCACCGCCGGCAACAACGGCAAACAATCCGAGCCAACCGAGATCAGTTGCAAGCTCTCTTATAGGTGTGCTCCGGCGAGGAACAGAGCCCGGACTATCAATCCCCGTTTGAAGTATATGTAGTGGCTGCACTAGCGCTGGAAGCCTATTTCTGTCCGATAGCACAATCTCTATTGGATCAATTGAGTCAAAACACTCTATTCTAGTGATTTTTCTAGGATTAATCTTCATATCATCCTCCTTTGGATGATATGAAGATGCTTTCCGAATCACATTTTTCTTATTTTATGCCACCTATATTCGCCTTTAATACATTTTTAACTTATAGATTACTTTTATGATAGAGCACCTATTGGTGCCGATGCGTGTTAACCAAAAGGCAGCATTCTTTGCTTAGCCGCTATAGCAACCGCTTTAGATGGAAAAGGTGATTTTGGGGTTTTATTAGAAAAACCCCTTGAAGATATCTGCGTGCTCTATACGCTGGTGGTGAAGGGGTGTATAAGGATGAGTCTGCCCGAATCACTTTCTCCGATTCTCGACATGCCTGGTGTCAGCATGCGGCAGTACCTGCGTTCGTTCGCTGGTTATAGGTACTGCTACGTAGCGGGCTTAAGGGAAGTGCTGGACCTTGTTGTCCAGCTGGACGGCTCCTACAAAAGCATCTCAAAAGTTAAGACTGCCGTTAAGGGTGTGAAAGGTCATGCTCTGGATCAGCTGCCGCAAGGCTGGATCGACGCGGCTCCAGGTTGCGATTGGGATGAAGGCTTTTCCATTGCCCAGATTGACGAGGCAGCCAAACCTCACCCCATTAGCTTGGACAGGGCGTGCCTAATCATCTGCACGCTCGCGTACTTCCTTGTGCACAAAGGCATAAAGATCGATCTAAGTAGATGGATTAGATTGCGGCCGGCAATCTATGTGGTCCGTCGGTTTGACCAAAATTACCTGTTCACGCTTAAGAAACATGAACTGGATGGGAAGCTGACAGCATACGATGCGCTCTCCCGAGTAATGACGCGATTGGCTGCATGTTGCACTGGCAGGAGTGGAGACAACCCTCAAGGTTCAGCAGCGCATACGCTACAGGAAATGACTGAGGGTGTTCCGACAACCTACTTCACCGCCAAGCTGGTAGTGGAGTTTTGCCGGCAACTTGGGCTTGATGACCCTCTACGTATTGAGGGTTTGGAAGAACGGGCAGACAACGGATTGCTGGTCAAAAAGAAGAGGGCAACGCTATCAGAGCCAGTGGTTGTAATGAGAGATGTTGAAGGTGCGCCCATTCACGAAGCAGCTACGGCAATCGACTACCTTCAGCACATGCCCAAAGGCGGGATCACATAGGAGCCGGGAACTGCACAGCATTGCCCGGCTCCCCATCAAAGCCATGCTTGGCCTCAAACGAGACCTCGACCGTTTCCATTAACGCAATCATCCGGCGCTTGTTGGCTTGGCCGCAGGGAAACAACCGAAAAAACTGATCTTCGTTGAATCGCGTCAGATGGCGGAGCGTTGTTACGCCGGACGCTCTTAAGTCTGACAGGTAGTGGTAAAAAGATAGCGAGTTTCCTGCCATCATTGTCAGCCTCAACTCAAGAGTCAGGTCTTCAATGTCATCGCATCGCCTGGGCTGAGACCGCTGCATTCGCTCTTGGATCAGGCTGGCGATCATTGTCCCCCCATCAGATCCATTTGGTGATCTGGAAACTCGTACCGACCAATAAACTCCGATACTGCCTTCCTCACCAACCAAGCTTCGGAACGGTCTTCCTCGTTGCGGAGTATCTCCTGCATTAATTGGTGCATAGGCCCGCTGATAGACACCGAAATGCGTTTGTTGAACGGTCCTGAACCTGGCTCCAGGGATTTTCTCATATAATTAGATCTCATCACTTCACTCTTCATCACAGTGATGAATGAAAGAGCGCAGAAAGTCAAGATATTATGAGCAGAGAATTAAGTGCTACTAGATCTTGTGTGCATATCTACTAAACCTGCACCCGCGAGCACTTAGTGCGTGAAGCCGTGCCGCGAGATGTGCACGTGAAGCCGTGCCGCGAGATGTGCACGTGAAGCCGTGCCGCAAGTAGTGTCCTGTCACACACAGGACCTACTTGTTCAAGGGAGACGCTGGGCGCTCTCCCGTTGAAAATCCCTCTCGCCTGATGGCGCTTCCAGGCATCGAGCCTTCCAACACCAGCAAACGACCGCCCGTTTGATCGGCGCTTGGGGGAGCCTCCATGCTGCCCCCAAGACCCCCATGGCAAGAGGTATCGTCGCTTGACCACTCGTCAGGGTAACAGCCCCCGACACCCGCCGGTCAGGACTTTCGCGTCGCGACGCACGCGACAATTTCATTGCACCTAAACATCTATCAGCGACCATTGAATTGTGATGTCGACGCTGGTTGAAATTGCGTCGATTGCAAACCACGCGAGGTGTATGACGATGGATACATACCGAAGAACTAAAATGCTTTCGGCGTCCTTTGCTTTTCGCCTGCAAGCAGGTTGTCAACGTATGTACCAGGCCAGGAAATGCCCAAGCCTTTATAGTCCTCAACAACTTCTTGTAGTTCATCCGCTACATCCTCGCCACAGACTTGGGCAACTGCCAGTTTGCTGAGACGCCAATGCAGTCTTTCTAACGGATGGTCGGATTTAAACGCTGCATCGAGCTGGCGCAGTTTACTTGACGCCTGGGCGATGTCGCCGGACAGAAAGAGGCTATCCGCGCAGCCAAGTTGGGCCCAAAGGAGAGAGTCGACGTTCCCAATACGCCGTGCTTGCGTTCCGGCTTTATCGTACAGGTCGATAGCTCGTTTATGGTTGCCAGAATGCCTTTCAACCTCCGCTTGCGCCAGATACGAATTGCCGATGTCGCGAGGCGCTTTCGCGCTCGTCGCGTTTTCAAGAGCTCTCGCAGCAGCGCCGGAAGCTTCGGTGAGTCCGTCGGCTAAGAAGACTAGACTCCGCGCGACGGTTCGATAGCAAC
>JANQMQ010000388.1 GCA_028279995.1 Candidatus Phaeomarinibacter sp.
GGAAGTTGGGACGCAGGAGCAGTTCGATTTTCTGCGCGAGTGGCAGAACAAGGTCTGGGCTGCGGGCTATCTTGGAGCCAACTGGCCGGAGCAATATGGTGGTCGTGGCCTGCCGGAAGTGTTCCAGAACCTTGCCACCAAGGAGATGAGCCGGGCCGGTGGCCCGATCATGCTCAATGCCATCGGTCTGAACTGGGCGGGGCCGCTTATTCTGGACATGGGTACCGACGAAGAGCGGGCGCGCTACATCAAGAATATTCTGTCTGCGGAAGATATCTGGTGTCAGGGCTTCTCAGAGCCTGAGAACGGGTCGGACCTAGGCAATGCGCAGACCAGGGCGGTTCGCGATGGTGATGAGTGGGTCATCAACGGGTCGAAGATCTGGACGACCCAGGGCAATTTCGCGAAATACATGATCCTGCTAGCGCGGACCAATCCGGACGCACCAACCAAGTACAAGGGCCTGTCGTTCTTCCTGGCGCCGATGTATGCGCCGGGTATCGAGACGACGCCCATCCGCAAACTGACAGGTGAATACGGCTTCACACAGACATTCTTTACCGATGCGCGCATCCCCGCTGATTGCCTGATGGGTGAAGAAGGTGAGGGCTGGAAGGTCGCCATGCGGACGCTTGAATATGAGCGCGGCGCGCGCGGCGGCCAGCCGGGTGGCTATGTCATGACCTATCCGGACATCACGCAGGTCGTCGAGCTTGCCAAGAAGGCGAACTACAACGGCAAGCCGGCGATTGAAGATCCGCTGATCCGCGATGAACTTGTGTCACTACTTATGGAGAGCCGGTCCCTGCGGCTGTCGTCGGCCCGTACCGGCATGGCGCCGCTGAACCAGGAGCGTCCGCTTTCCATACCCCTGTCATCTAAGCTCGCATCCACAGAATTCATGAAACATATGGCCGAGTTCGCGACCCGTCTTCAGGGCACGCGCGCGGCCTATTATGTGGGTGATGTGGATGCCCATGAACATGGCATTTGGCAGCGCGGTTACCTCAATTCGTTCTCGGCCACCATTGGCGGCGGCACCAGCGAGATTCAGCACAATATTGTCGGCGAGCATGTGCTCGGCCTTCCCAAGTCATAGGCGTAGACATGACATTCAATAACAACGGATCAATCGGCTTTTCCGATGAGCAGGCAGAACTGCTTGAGGTTGCCCAGCGCTTCTGCCGTGACAAGTCGCCGGTCGAGAAAGTCCGCTCCCTGCTCGATGATGAGACCGGCCATGATCCGGCCACATGGAATGATCTCGCCAAACTGGGCTGGCTTGCGATTGCTGTACCGGAAGAGTTTGGCGGCGTCGGCCTTGGCATCGCGGAAGTCGTGCCGGTGATGGAGCAGATGGGCCGGGCGTTGATGGGCGGACCGTTCCTCTCCACAACTGTTGCCGCTCAGGGTGTGCTCCATGGGGGCACCGATGCACAGAAGAATGCCCTCTTGCCGGACCTGTGTGCAGGGACGCCGGCGGCGGTTGCACTCATGGAGGGCACCGGTGACTGGGACCTGACGAATGTCACCTGCACTGCCAAACGTGAGGGCGACGAGCTTGTGTTGTCGGGCACCAAGGTATTGGTGGCGGACGCGGCTGCTGCAGCGTGGCTTCTGGTTTCGGTTTCGCTTGAGGGTGAGCCGGCTCTGGTGATTGTGCCGAAGGATGTGCTTGGCAATGATGCACTTCAGCGGGAAGTGGTGATTGATGAAACCCGCCGGTCCTTCAAGGTTGCGCTGGACGGTGTGCGTGTTCCTGCGGATCAGCTCTTGTCCGGAGCGTCGACACCTCAGACGCTGCATCACATTGAACTGGTCACTAGCCTTTTGCTGGCTGCTGAGATGTGTGGTGGCACAGCGAGCTGCATCGACTACACGGTTGATTATCTCAAGACACGCACTCAGTTCGGCAAACTCATCGGCTCTTACCAGGCTCTGAAACATCCAGCCGTTGATGCGCTGATCGGCTACGAACAGGCGCGCAGTCATGTGTATGCGGCGGCGCACAGTTTTTCCGAGCAGGGTGAGGGCGAAGTTGCCACCCGCATGGCCAAGGCGCAGGCCGCCACGGCCATGAGCTTTGCTGCGGACCGGGCAATCCAGTTCCACGGCGGCTTCGGATTTACATATGATTGCGATGCCCAGCTCTATCGCCGCCGGGCATTCTGGGGCGACAGCCAGCACGGCGATGCTGCCTATCAGCGC
>JANQMQ010000035.1 GCA_028279995.1 Candidatus Phaeomarinibacter sp.
AGCAATCCGGGACCGACACCGATGTCCAGCGCGGACATGCCCGGACGCAGCGCCATAGCCGCCATCACGTGGGTCCGCTGTCCGACAACGTCCGGCGTCAGATACATCGCCTCGACGGCCTTCGCCGTGCGCTCATCAAAGTCGATCATATCGGACATGTACTTTCCCCTATTGTGATCCCACCCACACACCTTGCCCCAGGCTGCCCTGGTCGCGGAATGATGCAGGTCAGCCGGATCGATGTCTTGATGATGGCGGGTCTACTTGTCGTCCGTGCCATCCACCATCGACATCACATCATTGTCCCCACCCTCCGGGGCTGCAATCTCGACGACGCGGTCATCCACATCATCATATTCCAGCCGCAAGGCGCGGCTCATGATTGCGTGCATCATGTAGGTGCAGGTGATGTAGGTGAACTCGAGGATTTCTTCGTCGGACAAATGCTTCCTGAGCGTCGCGAACACGCCGTCAGGAACACGGCCGCGCTGCAGCACCAGACCGTCCGTATACGCCAGCACCGCGCGCTCTACCTCAGAGAAACAGTCGGCCACATTCCAGTGAGGAATGGCCTCGATCTGCTCTTCGGTCAGGCCGACATCCCGGCTGGCCTTGCAGTGCTGCGAAAACACGAACTGTGACCCCACCACATAACCAGCCCGCGTCTGCCCCAGCTCGCGCAGCTTGGGGTCAATGACCCGCGCTTCATCTCGGTAGAACTTGAACCCGTCCGTCGTGTGCGCAAAGGCATCGGGCACGATGTTGAAGACCGTCCACCAGTTGCCGGGCGTACCAGTCGCCGTCCCCGGCTCCTTGATCGGATCACGATCCCCGAACAGCAGATCGAAGATCGCATTGGCATAGGGGTTTTCGGCCTCGCGGCCAGCCTGTTTCAGTCTGGGCATGTCTCACCTGTCACATGTGCAGAAATGTTGTCTTCCACAAAGCCTATGGCCAGACCGGCCCGGCGCAAACATCCAAAGCCCAGCAATACCGCCACAAACAACCAAATATGTACAAAAACGTGTATTTTTGGCCGCGCAAAGAATAAGGTTAACAACCGGCCCCGCATGGCCGGGACCAAGACGGAGGGGAGAACGTTATGAATGATTTCAAGAAAGTCGCTTCGATCGCCGTCGTATCGACGGGCTTGTTTCTCACCATGCAAAGCATCGGGAATGCAGAGGACACAAATCCAGTTCCCGATGTCCACGATATCTGGTGGACAACACTTGAAGGCACCGAGAGCATCTACGCAGGCAAGAACATCTCGTCGACTTGCCATCCTTCCTCATCGGTAGCATACGAAAGTCCACCAGCCAGAAACCCGTTACCCTGCGCAGCTGATGAGATGCAGTCGGGTCACTACAACTATTATGACCGTCTCAACTGGTCGATTGCAGCCGCAGAACGCCTGAACCAATGGGAAAACAAACTCGAGCCGAGACCCGCAGTCAGCAGAGGCAATAAGCTCAATTGCTGGGACATCCCGGTCAGCAGGGAAGACCGCATTACCCGCGCCCGCGAATTGGATGTCAATCCGCCTCCGGGACGCAAAGGCAACCAGTGCGACTACAACTGATTCACCGCTGGTGAATGAGTTTCATGCCGGCGACGGGACTGCGGGCCTTGACGACGTAGTCGGTGCGGATGGAACCAAAATAGACGTCCTTCATGTCTGGCCCACCCCATGTGACATTCGTGGGGTGGTCCAGGACGCCTCCGGACGGGTCGTGCGCAATGGTGAAGACTTTCCGCTCCGGCGTGATCGCCACCACCTTGTTCGCAGCGGGTAGCGTGACCCAAAGGTTGCCCTCGACATCGAACCCATTGCCATCCGTGAATGCCCAATTTGCCATCTCATCCGGCGTCGGCAGGTTGTTGGGATCTGTCTGTCCGGATGGGATGATGCCGAGCATCGGCCCATAGTCCTCACGCGGTCCAAGTCGTCCGTCCGCCAACAGTGGATAGCGCACCACATTGCCGCCACTGGTCTGGTTCACATAAAGGTGGCTCTCATCTTCATCGAGACAGCACCCATTGGCGAATTTGAGACCATCGGCCAGTTTCTCAACTGCGCCATCAGGCGTTACCCGGAACACAAACCCATCCGTCCGCCCGTCCAGTGCCTGCGGCCATTCGTCGGCAAAGGTGGAATGGGTGCAGTAGATCGTGCCATCACGCGCGACAATCGGATAGTTGCAGGACGTGAGAGTCTTGCCATCGATCTCGCTGGCCAGCACATCGATCGCACCAGTCTCGACATTGAGACGTTGAAGCGGCCCGGGCTCACCTTCATAGATGCCGAAATTGGCAATGATGATACGGCCCTGCGCATCCATATTGATGCCGTTGGGAGCGCCGCCAGCCTTGCCGACACGGTGCAAGCTACCATCCGGCAGGATCTCTGCACAGGCAGACTGTTGATCTGACGCCCAGACCTTGCCGTCCCTGCTGATCACCACATCTTCACAGCGGGTAATACCCACCGCAATCTTTTCCATCGAACTGATATCAATTGTCGCCAGAGGCATCATACCCTCCTGTCAGCTAGGCTTGAATTTGATCCGTAGGCGTATTTTTACAGAAGCTTCCTGACGCCGGAGACATCGTAGATGTTGACGGCGACCTCCGCGATCTTGGCGTCGCCAAGGGCAGCATTGAAGGTGGCCATGTGCGGGGTCTGAAAGTGGAAATCCAGCGCCGCCTGATCATCCCACAACTCCCAGATGCGCATGGTGCGGTCATCGGTTATGTCGCGCGAATAGGTGTAATCCTGACACCCCGCTTCTTTGAGCGTCTCCGCAATCATCGCCTGCCCGGCACCGAGGACTTTTTCCATTTCCTCGACAGTCTCAAACTTTGCCTTCCCTGCAACGATCAGCATGTTCGTGTCCCTGTGGTTGCGGCAGGTCTTGGGGCCCGCCTGAAATATCAATGGGGAAACTCTAACGGCGCGCGTGGGCGGCGGCCAGCACCTCTGCTGCAAAGGCGTGGGCGTCGGCGAGATCATGCATTTCGACCGGAGCAACTGTGGTGTGGGACAACGCCGTTGCATACAACGTCGCGCCACGCCCAAATCGAAGTCCGAACACCGCCCGTGCATGCCTAACATGAACCTGATCAATGTCGGTGAGCGGCAGGGACTGTATACGCCGCGGAAACGGGCCTTCAACGGCGACAATCCGTTGATCGGTCAGCAGCAGGACGCTCGTCTTTCGACGCAAGTACGCCCACAGGATCAAGGCCGGGACGCCAACGCTTACAATCGCTGCTGCAAGCAGGGACACGAGCCAAAGCCCGAAGGCGGCGGCCCAGACGAAAACCAGAACCCAAAGGATGCCGACAACCAGAGCCGGCAGGTAGATACTGCTGTGAAGCTCCGCCCGCCCCTGCACCCATTCAGCGGGCCGCAGCACTCCGGGCGAAAGGCGGGTCGTCAAAGTCATCCTCCGTTTTCGGTCTGCAACCGCTTAACCCTATGTTCACTTTGGTCACAAAACACCCCAGCTAACATACGGTTTTTACACACAAATTCGCTTGAATGGGATGAGTTGACGCACCATGTGCAGTATGCGAGATATTTTGCGTAGCTTTCATACCAGCACCCAAGAGTGCGGAACGATTGGTACGCAAACTGAGGAAGCGAACAGGCCCGGCACACGGGCGCCCAGGATCAGGAGCGAGATGTGAGCGTAGCAGAGACCGGCCAGGACCATTCCTCTATGGCTTCGTCAGGCGCTGACGCATCTGTCACTGACAGCGCCAAAAAGTCTGAAAGCCGCGCCTGCAAAATGCACATCGTTGGCGGCATCGCCATGCTCGCAGCAGGCCTTGCGCTTCTGGTAGTCACATAAGCGACCTGATCTGGAACGCAGACTGCTTCGCGCCGCTCTCCTAACGAACATTCACATCTCAGAGTCAGTGATGGCATCTCTGGCGAACGATACTGGGTCCTGACACGACCTCGCGTCGAGATTCCCCATATAGAAACGCCCGCAGCCTTATTGAGCTGCGGGCGTTTACCTGATCCAGAGGTGTGACGGTCAGGCGACCTGTTGCACCTGGTTGCTCGCGGCGCGGGCGGCAACGAAGTCGCTGAGCGGTGCGCGCTCCTCCTCCGTGCCGGCAAAGCGCAGATAAAGAGCCTGATTGTCCATGCGATCCACATAGGCCGGTTGCGGCATGTGCACGCCGGGGATGTGTACCGTCATGGGGTCGCCCTGTCCCAAACCCTCAACAGCGGATACGCGGCACCCGTTGATGGTGAGGTCATGCATTTCCGATTCTCGGCGGCCCTGTCCCGTCTCCATCGAAACGACGATTGCGGACGTTGCGTACACGCGCGGGTCTTCACGCCGTGACATGCCATCATGATTGCGCAACGCATGGATGGTCTCGGACACCTTGGCCTCAAGCAGCGATGACGCATCCGACAGCCCCTTGGCCACATCCTGCAGCGAGGTGGACATCTGCTGAAGTTCCGACATTTCCGTCGCAACTTCCGAGATACGCCCTGAGACCTCCCGGGTACCGGTGGCGGTCTGCTGCACGTTCTCGGCAATCTCAGTCGTGGCCTTGCTCTGGTCTCGCAGAACAGAGTCCACTTCTGCTGCAATCTCCTGCAGCTTTGTCACCGTTTCGCCAATGCGTTCGATGCCGGACACAGCGTTGCCCGTTTCCGCCTGCACCCGATCCACCTGATTGGCGATCTCCTGGGTGGCTTTGGCCGTTTGTGCTGCCAGTGCCTTCACTTCACCGGCCACCACTGCAAAGCCCTTGCCGGCTTCACCGGCGCGCGCGGCTTCGATGGTGGCGTTCAGCGCCAGCAGGTTGGTCTGGTCAGCCACGTCGCGGATCAGGTCCACAAAGCTGCCGATGTGCTGAACTTCCTGATTGAGCCCATTGACCACCCCGGAAATCTGCTCGGCTTCATTTGAGACTTCTGCGATCGCGGAATTGGTCCTGTCCATCTGACGCGACACCTCACCGACGCTGGCGGAAGAACTGTC
>JANQMQ010000040.1 GCA_028279995.1 Candidatus Phaeomarinibacter sp.
GACAAGACCATGTTGGCACCCCGCTCGACGAGAATTTCCTGCATGATCTCATTGAGAACTGCGTTGACCTTGCGACGGGCTTCCAGCGCTGCAGACTGAACTGCGCCCCGCTCGAGTTGAAACAGGTTTGCGTTGCCGGACCGCTCGGTCTGCAACTGCTCCCAGTCTTTCTGCAGCTCCTCCTGTGGGCGGTTTTGTGCCGACGCCATCAAGGTACGCTCACGTTCTTCAAACGTGGCAATTGCTGCTTCCTCACGTGTGGAGATTTCCGCCAGCATGCCCTCAAGCTGGGTGCGAATGTTCGCCCCGGCTGATGACTGGGTAAACACGGTTTCCAGGTCGAGAAAGAGTGCGCGGGCCGGCGGCACCTGCGCTGACGCCGTGCTCGGCGCACCAATGCTCACAATCGAAAGGCACAAAACAACAAGGGAAGAAAACAGATAGCGCATGCGTAAATTTCTTGTTCCGTTCGCGATCAAAAGCTGGTGCCGGCGCTGAATCGGAAGAACTGGGTTTTGTCGTAGTCTTCCTTGATGAACGCCTCGGCGAAGTCGACACGGACAGGCCCAAACGGTGATTCCCAGAAAATACTGAAGCCACCGGATGCCCGCAGGGACAGATCATCCTGGATCTCACTGCGAATGATCGCACCGTTCACGAGGAAGAACCTGTCCTCTTCGTCACTGATGCCGACGGTTCCGAAATCACTGAAGAATGCGCCCTTGATGCCCAGCTCCTCGGGCAGGAACAGCGGGACAGTGATCTGCGCTGTACCAATGGCAAAGGCGTTCCCGCCAAGTGAGTCATCAGTGAGGATATCGCGCGGCCCGACACCTGACGGTTCGAAGCCGCGGAAGCTTGACCCACCTTTAAAGAAGCGATTGTTCAATCGCACATCATCGTTGTTGTAGCCAAAGACATAACCGGCGTCCGCCCGGAATGACGCAATGAAGTCATCATTGAAGCCGTGGTACAGGGCAATCCCGCCTTCACTCGCCAAAAACGTGTTATCGCCGATCGGCGTACCGATGGTCTGATCAAAGAAGAATGTGTATCCGCCCGTCGGCTCCTCGGGATCGTTTCTCATATCCATCGAGTAGGTGTATCCGGCGAGGTGCGAATCTGCGACACCCTGTTGCCTGCGAATGGACACAGATGCCCGCGCTGAAACGTTCTTGATCTCCTCGCGCACATAACTGGTTCGCAGCTGAAGGGAGGAGAACTCGCCCATCGGGAAACCGAAACGCACACCGGCACCGGTCTGCTGGAAGTCGAAACCGGACTCGTCCTGGAAATCACTTTCCGTACCAAAGATATCAATCCCGGCAGAGAGGTTCCGTCCCATGAAATAGGGTTCAGTAAAGCGCAGGTCGATCTGCTGACGGTCACCTGACAGAGACAGGCGCAGGCGCAGGAACTGACCTCGCCCAAGCAGGTTGCGTTCGACAATGGCAACGTCGCCAACGATCCCTGAGTCAGACGAGAAGCCCGCGCCGATCGACAACTCACCGGTTGACTGTTCTTCCACATCAACACTGATAATGGTCATGTCTTCCTGCGAGCCCGGCTCTTCGGTGACTTCCACATTTGCGAAAAATCCGAGAGAGCGAATCCGGTCGCGAGACCGGGTCAACAGAACGCGGTTGAATGCGTCACCTTCGGCCAGGCGCATCTCGCGGCGGATAACACGGTCGAGCGTGCGCGTATTCCCGTTGATGTTGATCCGCTCAACATAAACGCGCGGTCCTTCATCGATCCGGAAAGTGACATTGATCTTCCGGTTCTCCCGGTCCCGACGCACACGCGGGCGGACATCGGAGAATGCATATCCTTCCGTACCCGCCGCAAAGGTCAGGGCGTCAACGGCATCGTCGATAAGGGACGCGTCGTACTCGTCACCATCTTCAATATCGATAAGCGCGCGCAATTCTTCCGAGTTCAGACGTTCAAGCTCGGTTGCAACATCGATCTCGCCAAACGTGTAGAGCTCGCCTTCCTCAACGGTGAATGTGATGAAAAACTCGCTGCCATCCGGTGCCATTTCCGCCACCGATGACAGGACACGGAAGTCAGCATAACCATTGGTGAGATAGAAACGACGGAGCAATTCGCGGTCGAAGGTCAGCCGGTCCGGGTCATAGTTGTCATTGGTGGAGAGGAACTTCCACCAGGCGGACTCAGACGTGGCAATCTCACCACGCAGATCGCTGTCGGAATAAGCCTTGTTGCCCACGAACTTGATGCTCGAGACGCCCGTTTCGGGACCTTCAGAAATTTCGTATGCGAGGTCAACACGGTTCTGCGGCAGCTGGATAATCTTTGGTTCAATGGCGGCGGCAAAGTTCCCCTTGCGCCGATAGAGCTCAATGATGCGCTGCAGATCGCTTTGCACGCGGGCACGTGTGAACACGACGCGAGGTT
>JANQMQ010000053.1 GCA_028279995.1 Candidatus Phaeomarinibacter sp.
AGCGTTTGCCGGCTCGCGGACTGCAAAATAGGACCGCGCTGCCCAGAAGGCTGCTGCCGACCGCGTCCAGTCCGATACGCTGATATTGCCCGCGAGCGCCTCAAAGTGCGGCGCGGCGATCTCCGGTTTGTCCAATCGCCAGGCCGCAAGGCCCGCATACCAGTCCGCGAGAGGCGCAGCTCTGCGGTGGGACGACGAAATCTGCGTGGCAAGGTCAAAGGCCTTCTCGATCTTGCCTTCAACATAGTAGGACCATGCCACACGCGCCTTGATGGCGGCGCGCTCTTCTGCATCCAGCCGGTTGCGGACCTTCGCCGAGTCCAGCAGGTTCAGCGCCTGTGTGGGGCGCTCACGCGAGATAAGGGAGCGCACCTTCCTGGAGATCGTGCGTCCATAGGCAGTGCGGCCTTCTGCGCTGGATCCACTGACCGCATAGATCGAGTGATAGGCCGTCGGGCGGAAAGTCCGGCGCACGGGGCGAACGGGTACGCTGGCCCCGCCGCGTCGCTTCATGGCGAGCTTGTGTACTTTGTCCGCACCCGGATGGTCTGCATATTTGGCGAGCCAGGAGCGCAACTCGGAATATTTAGAGCGATAGGCGGTGGGGTGCATGTAGCGCTGCTGCAGCACATGGCCCATCAGCACCTTGTCTTCTACCTCGGCGATCAGCCTGTCAGCCTGTTTGAGCTTGCCGGCTTCCTGGAGCCGGAAAATCTCGACATACAGCGCCTGGTCTGCGTCGGTAAGTATTGCCGTCCGCGGCGCGGCAGAAGCAGTGCTCGTGATGGCGGTCACCAGCAGCGCCAGGGCAATGAGTGTCGCGGTGGTGAACGGCCTGGCGCGGTGCACAGCTTCATCGCGCGCAGCGGCAACAGTTGATGTGGTTCGGCGTGGCATGAGGCCCCCCGGCACATTGCCCCCCGGCAAGGTACATAGTTTGAAAACGCACCACTTCTGGTGCACCTGTTTCAGTTCAGGAACAATTTAGCGGTCGGTGGTTGAGGATGCGAGTCCCGTGCCATCCGTAGCGTTAATCGCCGCTCTCTACGCCGAGTTCCGCCATCTTGTCCCGGAGGCTGAGCAGATCGCGCCACGCAAGGCGCTTTTGTGCCGGTTGCCGGAGCAGATAGGCAGGATGCAGCATCGCGATAGCGGGTATCTTCTTCCCGTCGGGGCCGCCGATGGCAGCCGGATCGAAGTCCTTCCATTGCCCCCGCAATCGGGTGATTCCCGTCTTGGTGCCGAAAAGCTCCTTGGCTGACACACCCCCAACGCAGACAAGCGACTTAGGCGACACAAGTTCGATATGCCGCAGGATGAACGGCAGACACATGGCGGTTTCCGCAGGGGTTGGCGTGCGATTCCCCGGCGGGCGCCAGGGCAGGACGTTCGAAATGTAGACGTTTTCGCGGCTGAGACCGATTGACGCGAGCATCCGGTCGAGCAACTGGCCTGAGCGGCCCACAAATGGCAGCCCCTGAATGTCCTCGTCCCGCCCTGGCGCTTCACCCACCAGCATGATGCTGGCTTCAGGATTGCCGTCTGCGAATACGAGATTCTTGGCGGTTGCCTTCAGCGGACATCCCGAGAACCCGGCCATGGCGGCGCGCAGTTCGTCCAGTGTTGACGCAGCGGCTGCAAGGGCCCGGGCATCATCAATCGCCGCCTTGTCGTCCGCCAGTTCCGCCT
>JANQMQ010000066.1 GCA_028279995.1 Candidatus Phaeomarinibacter sp.
TAGATGTCACTTCCGCGTCCGGGTCCACCCATGTCCTTTGATTGTCTTTCATCACCAGCGCCTTGCCGAAGAAATGCCCGGCGTCTTCCACGGTCATGGGGCCGATGGGGTCTGTCATGTCGAACAGGGCCGACATGGCGATGCTGTCCACTGTTTCGAACTGGCGGGCGAGGTCCAGGGCCGTCAGGGTCAGGATGCCAGCCTGCCAGTGGGCGGTGGGGATAACGGCTGCTTTCAGGTCGGCATGGGCCGCATGGGCAACGAAACCGGCCATGTCGAGGACAGCGCGGGTGATGCTGAGATGGGCAATGCCGTTGGCAAGAGCATGGCGGAGGAGCTTGTCATGCGGGTCCTGCAGGGCCGCGATCATGGCGTCGAGCTTTCCTGCGCTGTCCGGGGCTTTTGCTGGATCGGTGGTTTCAAGGGCGAGCGCTTCTGCGTTGCCGAGCTCACTGACCAGGTCGGCAGCCTTGTCGGGATTGCGGCCGGCGATGATGAGTTTGGCGTCCGGCATGATGCGACGCAGGTGGCGGGCGATGTGGCTGCCGACAAGCCCGTAGCCGCCTGCGACGAGAATGGTCTTGGTCATTGAATGTCCCTCGGGAAGGTCAGTTGGTCAGAGCGTGATCCCCATGCGCATTTCCATGGGCACGCCATGGTCGCGGCAGGGTTCCGGTGCGATTGTTTCGGCAAGGCAGGTGAGGCCCATCGAGGTGTAGAAGCCGACGGCCGGATTGTTGGACATCACGTCCAGATGCAGGGCCCTGAAGCCTCCAGCGCGGGCCTTGTCGATGGCGGACGCCAGCAGGTGCTTGCCAAGGCCCGTGCCTCTGTGGCTTTCGGCTGAGGCCAGCGCCAGCACGTAGTAGACGTCCGGCGGCACCCAGGCGTTAAGGTAGCTGGCTTTGTCAGCGCGTTCGGCAACGCCCTGCATCTCTTCCATGGTGACGTCGCCGGCCTTGATTGCCTCGATACTCGCAGCCGACATGGCGTCGCGCCGGTCGTAGAATTCCGCGCCGGCATAGCCGATTTCGATGCCGGCCACTTTGTCGCCGTCCATCACCAGCGACGCTACATCATGGGCGTACATATTGCCGGTCATGGGCCAGGCCTTGTTGATGACCCGGCTGAGGAGTGTTTTGGAGCCGAAGATGTAGTCATACGATTCTGGCCCTGTCGCGAACACGAGTTCGCTGACCTGGTCTGCATATCTGTCACTGCTTGCCGGCACGCTCTGGTGAGCTGTCATATCCGTCCCCATAAATTACTATTCGTAAGTTACGAAAAGTAAGATATATAGGGATAGATTTGAGTCAAGACAGGAAAGTGCAGGAATCGTGACGACCGGGCAGAAGCGCATGTCTAAACCCGACCGCCGCCGGCAGCTTCTCGAGACGGCGCAGGGCATTGTCAGTGAGGCAGGTACTGAGGCGCTGACGCTGCAGACGCTGGCGGAACGTGCCGGGGTAACCAAGCCCATCGCCTACGAGCATTTCGGATCGCGGGAGGGCGCGTTGATTGCGCTTTACAAGCGGCTGGATGATGAGCAGATCAACGCAGCGCGGGAAGCGCTGGCGCAGGCGCCGGGCACACTGGATGCTGTGTGCCAAATCATTGCGGCATCTTACATAGACTGTTGCGTCAAGTTGGGGCCGGCCTTCGGTGCCATCTCCGCTGCTCTTGAAGGCAGTGACGAGATGCACGCGGTCAAGACCGAGTTGCGTGACACATATCTCAGCAAGATCCGCGCGGCACTCAAACCGTTTGTAACTCTGTCACCGGCAAAGGCGCGGGCGCTCATTATCGGCTTTCTTGGCGCGGCGGATGCGCTCGGGGCGGAAGCCGCTGCCGGACGGCTGCCGCGCAAGACGGCTGTTGCCGTACTTGCGCAGCTGATGACCGGGTCTTTGTCTGACTGCAGGGCGAACTAATGAAGGGCGGTTACGCCTTCGCCTTGGCGATGGCGTCTTCAATGAGGACACGGGCCTTGCTGGCATCGCCCCAGCCGTTGAGCTTCACCCATTTGTCTTTTTCAAGCGCCTTGTAGTGGTTGAAGAAGTGCTCGATCTGGTCAAGCAGCATCTTCGGCAGGTCCGTGTAGTTCTGGACGCTGTCATAGTAGGTGTTGAGGCGTGACGGCGGCACGGCGACGATCTTTTCGTCCATGCCGGCCTCGTCTTCCATCAGCAGCACGCCGACGGGGCGACACGCCATGACGGCGCCGGGTACCACAGCCGGAGTACCGGCAACGAGCACGTCCACCGGGTCGCCATCGAGTGACAATGTGTGCGGCACAAAGCCGTAATTGCACGGGTAGCGCATGGACGCGTTGAGGAAACGGTCCACCACCAGGGCGCCGGACGGCTTGTCGAATTCATACTTGATCGGCGCGCCGCCAACAGGCACTTCAACAATGACGTTGACGTCGTAGGGCGGGTTGTCACCGATGGACAGGGCTTCGATACGCATAAACTGTGAGCCTTGTGTTTGCTGCTACTTGGAACGGTTGTTGCGGTCTGCGAGTAGACGCAGGCGCAGGGCATTGATCTTGATAAAGCCGGAGGCGTCTGCCTGATCGTAGACGTCGTCTTCCTCGAAGGTGACGTGTTCCATCGAGTAGAGGGAATCATCCGACCAGCGGCCGACAACATCGACTGAGCCCTTGTAGAGCTTGAGCCTTACTGTGCCGTTGACGCGTTCCTGGCTCTTGTCGATCAAGGCCTGGAGCATTTCGCGCTCGGGTGAGAACCACATGCCGAAATAGACGAGCTCTGCATATTTGGGCATCAGCTCGTCCTTGAGGTGCGCCGCGCCGCGGTCCAGCGTGATCTGTTCGATGCCGCGATGGGCCATGAGCATGATGGTGCCGCCGGGCGTCTCGTAGATGCCGCGGCTCTTCATGCCGACGAAGCGGTTTTCAACAAGGTCCAGCCGGCCAATGCCGTTGTCGTGGCCGTAGCGGTTGAGCTCCGTAAGCAGCGTGGCAGGCGACATGGCCACGCCGTTGATGGAGACGGGGTCGCCCTTCTCAAAGCCGACCTCGATATAGGTCGGTGTGTCAGGCGCGTCCTCCGGCGAAATCGTGCGCTGGTAGACATATTCCGGCGCTTCAACGGCGGGGTCTTCCAAGGCTTTGCCTTCAGAGGAGGTATGCAGCAGGTTGGCGTCCACGGAGAAGGGGGCCTCGCCGCGCTTGTCCTTGGCGATGGGGATCTGGTGCTTTTCGGCAAAGTCGATCAGGGCTTCGCGGGACTTGAGTTCCCAGTCACGCCAGGGGGCGATGACCTTGATGTCCGGGTTGAGGGCGTAATAGGCCAGCTCATAGCGGACCTGGTCATTGCCCTTGCCGGTCGAGCCATGACACACGGCGTCAGCCCCGGTTTCCCGGGCGATCTCGATCTGGCGTTTGGCGATCAGCGGACGGGCAATGGAGGTGCCCAGAAGGTACAGGCCTTCATAGAGGGCATTGGCGCGCATCATCGGATAGACGTAGTCGGCCACAAACTCTTCACGGACATCCTCTATGTAGATGTCCTTGATGCCAAACATCTCGGCCTTCTGGCGGGCGGGTTCCAGTTCTTCGCCCTGGCCGAGATCAGCCGTGAAGGTGACGACCTCGCAATCGTAGGTCTCCTTCAGCCATTTCAGCATGATGGAAGTATCGAGCCCGCCTGAATAGGCCAGCACCACCTTCTTGACGTCGGTCACGCTCATTCTTGGTCTTGCCCCGCGCATCGGAATTTCTGGTCGGACTTCGTGGAGTCCATGCGCGGGGTTTTGCGCGTCTGGCGGCGTTTGTCAAAGGGTTCGCGCCGCCTGTCTGTCAGGTCAGAAATG